>JASLOV010000235.1 GCA_030745285.1 Dehalococcoidia bacterium
CGCGGAGGATCACTTGCCAGACGACGCACCGCCGCAGGAGCTGACGGGCGGTCCCCGGCTGCACTACGAGGTCCACGATGGCGACGGCCCGTACATGCTGCTGGTGCACGGCATGCTGTCCAGCCGGGCCCAGTGGATGCCGAACCTCGCCGCACTGTCCGAGTTCAGCCGCCCCGTCGTCGTCGAGCTGTGGGGCCACGGCCGCTCGCCGACCCCGGACGCCCCTCACTACTTCCTGCCCGGAGGCTACGTCGACCAGTTCGAGCTGGTGCGCCGGGAGCTCGGCGTGGAGCAGTGGCTGTTGTGCGGGCAGTCGCTCGGCGCCTCCTTCGCGCTGCTCTACGCGCTGGAGCACGCAGACCGCGTGGTCGCCCAGGTCTTCACGAACACGAACTCCGCGCTCGCGCAGCCGCGCAGCCCGGAGCGCACGGGCTACGTCAGCCAGCAGCTCGCACAGCTGCGCTCGGGCGGTCGCTCCGCCATCGATGAGCACCCGATGAGCCCGCTGCACAACCGCAAGCTGAGCCCGGAACTGCGCGACGCTCTCACCGCCGACATCGGGCGAATCACCATCGAAGGCTATGCCGCGATGATGGAGCACACCCAGCCGGCCTCGCCGCTCGGTCACCGCCTGGACGAGAACGTCGTGCCGACGCTGCTGGTGGTCGGTGAGCGCGAGGAGCGTTTCGGCGTCCTGCGCGAGCACGCCGAGCGCTCGATGCCGCAGCTCGAGGTCGTGGGGCTCGACGCCAACCACGCCGTCAACATCAACCAGGCGGAGGGCTTCAACCTCGCCGTGCGTGACTTCTTCCTGCGGGAACTCGAGAACGCCGCCGGGTCCGAGGGCCAGCCGCGGCCCTGAGGGATCAGGCCTAGAAGATCACGCTCGTCAGGCGCTGCCGGTAGTCCTGGGTCAGCGCATCGTCGTCGCCGAGAGCCTTGAAGACATCGAGCATGCGCAGGCGACCGCCGTCGCCGTCGAGCTTGCGGTCGAGCCTCACCGTCATCAGCAGGTGGTCGAGCGCCGCCTCCCACTCGCTGACGCTGGCCAGCAGCTTGCCGAGTGCGTAGTGAGCTTCCGCGTCGCGCATGTCGTCGCTGATGCGCTGCTCGAGCGCGGCGCGGTCATCGCCGTCGCCTCCTTCGCCGCCCGCGAACGCAGCGAGCGCCAGGATGCGGGCCGCTTCCGGGTTGGAGGCGAACCGGCCGGCCAGCGTGCGTGCGCGTTCGACATCGCCGCCGTCCAGCGCGAGCTGCGCCAGCCCCACCGTCGCCGCCGGGTGCTTCGGGTCGTGCTCGAGCGCCGACTCGAAGTGAGACTCCGCGCTCTCGCGGTCGCCGCCGTCGCGAGCCTCCACGCCCGCCGCCGCCGCCAGGTCCGCCTCGTTCGGTAGCAGCGACTGGAAGAACGCGCGCGCCTGCGGCTCCGGCACCGCCCCGACGAACTGCGTGGCCGGCGCGCCGTCCCGGAACGCCATCACCGCCGGGATGCTGCTGATGCCGTACTGGGTCGCCACCTTCGGGTTCTCGTCGATGTTGACCTTCACCAGCCGCACCCGGCCCGCGAATTCGCCGGCCAGTTGCTCCAGCACCGGTCCGATGATGCGGCACGGCCCGCACCACGGCGCCCAGAAGTCGACGACGACCGGCAGCTCGTTCGAGCGTTCCAGCACCTCGCTGCCAAAACTGTCATCGACAACGTCGGTCACGATCTCGGCGGTCATCTTCGCTCCTCATCGCGGCGTTGGCTCTCGGCGCTGCGCGGCGGCAGCCGCCTCCATTGTAAGGTGCTCCTGGACGAGCCGGAGGGCCAGAAGACCTGACCAGCGAGAGGCGAATGTTGGCATCGGCGCTTGACGGCATCCGCGTGTTCGACCTGTCCACTCGGGTGGCCGGTGCGTGGTGCTCGCGATTGCTGGCCGATTTCGGCGCGGACGTCGTCATGGTGGAGCCGCCGGGCGGGAACCCGGTGCGAGCGCTCGCCCCCTTCGACGCCGCCGGCCGCGGCATCGTCGGCGCCTACGTGCTGGCGAACAAGCGCTCCGTGGCGCTTGATGTCGCCTCGGAACAGGGCAGGGCGGCGTTCGCCGACCTGGCAGCAGGCTGCGACGTCGTTGTCGACAGCGCCGTGCCCGGCTCCGACTTTGACGCGTTCGAGCAGCGCCGTGATGGCGCGATCCTCGTCTCCGTCACCCCCCACGGCCTGAGCGGCGCGCGGGCCACGGCCGAGGGCAACGACCTCACCGCCCACGCGCTCTCTGGCTGGGCCTCCGTGAACGGTCTGGCCGGCCGCGAGCCGCTCAAGGGCAGCGGCTTC
The DNA here is from genome assembly GCA_030745285.1 of Dehalococcoidia bacterium. Lineage (GTDB taxonomy): Bacteria > Chloroflexota > Dehalococcoidia > UBA2979 > UBA2979 > SHYR01. Next base: position 2,318 of record JASLOV010000235.1, read on the forward strand.
ATGGCCTCGTACGTCGCCGGCACCGCCGCCTACGGCGCGGCCATGACCGCGCTGCTGCATCGCGAACTGCACGGGGGCGGCCAGCACATCGATGTCTCCGAGACCGAGGCGCTGCTGGAGATCTTCAGCGCCGCCTTCCTGCGCGGCCAGTACTTTGGCGAGCCGTTCCCGCGCCGCGAGAAGCTCGGCATGACCGGCTCGTTCCCGGTGCCGGTGCGCGACGGCTACCTGTCGCTCACGGTCGGTCGCGGCGAGCGCGCTCGCGACGCGATGATCGCGCTCGGCCTGCACGAGCTCGCCGACAACGAAGAGCTGATGGAGCGTCCGTTCCGGCTGGCGCTGGCGAACGACCCGGAGATCGCGGCCCGGATCGAAGCGAAGGCGCTCGAGTGGGACCGCATGGACCTCTTCGAGGCGCTCTCCGTGCTGCTCGTGATCGCCGGCCCGGTGCTCTCCGTCGGCGAGCTCTCGACCAACGAGCAGCTGCTTGACCGGGGCTACTTCGTCCGTCCGCCCGACGCGCCGGGCGGGCCGCGCTACCCGGGCGCGCCGGTGAAGCTCGGCGCGTCGCCGTGGTCGATGCGCCGCTCGCGGCCGGCCCCCGGCGAACACACCGCCGAAGTGCTGCGCGAGCTCGCCGGCTACGACGACGCGCAGATCGCTGCGGTCATGGTCGCTGAGCCGCCCTCGAACGGTGTGGCCGCCTCGTGACCGCGACGAACGCGGAACATTCACCGATGCCGCTCGAGGGGGTGCGAGCACTTGTGCTGACCCACGCCTGGCTCGGCACGTTCTGCACGGAACTGCTCGGGCTGAACGGCGCGGAAGTGATCCAGGTCGAGACGCGACGGCGGCTCGACAGCTGGCGCGGCGGGTGGATCGCCCAGGTGCCGCCCGGCCTCGTCGACGAAGCGACCGCTGAGCACGGCTGGAACACCAGCTTCCTCTACAACGCCGTCAACCTGAACAAACGCTGCATCACGCTCGACCTGCAGACGCCTGAGGGCATGGACATCTTCAAGCGGTTGGTGCCCTTCGCCGATGTCGTGGCGGAGAACTTCTCGCCGCGGGTGATGGGCAACCTCGGCATCGACTACGAGGCGCTGACACAGATTCGACCGGACCTGGTGATGATCAGCCTCTCCGCCTACGGTGGTTCCGGGCCGTGGCGCAACACGCTCGGCATCGGCGGCACCGTCGAGCCGACGTCCGGCCAGTCGTCGCTGCTCGGCTACCGCGACTCCCAGCCGCTGAACTCCGGCCAGATGTTGCCGGACCCGGTCGGCGGCTACTACGGCTATGGCGCCATCGTGACCGCGCTGCTGCACCGCGTCCGCACCGGCGAGGGACAGTACATCGACCTCTCCATGCAGGAGGCGAACAACACCTTCATCGGCGACGCCCAGCTGGAGTATGAGATCACCGGCAACGTCCGCGGCCGGCTGGGCAACCGCCATCTCACTTTCGCCCCGCACGGCATCTACCCGGCCCTCCCTGACGGCAGCGACCGTGGCGACGGCGGTGATGTCGCTCACGGCCGCTGGATCGCGCTCGCTGCCGAGAGCGACGAGCAGTGGGCCTCGCTCTGCTCCGTCGCCGGCCGTCCCGACTGGCGCGACGACCCGCGCTTCGCCTCGAACGCGGCGCGCAAGCAGCACGAGGACGCGCTCGACGAGGCGGTCGCGGGCTGGACGGCCGGCCAGGACCGCGACGAGCTGGCCGCTCGACTGAGCGCCGCCGGCCTGCCCGCCGCGCCGGTCTTCGATGGCGATGAGGTGGCCGCCGACGGCGTCTTCCTCGAGCGCGGCGTGATCGAGGACGTCACGCACCCGGAGGTGGGGACGCGTCTGCAGGTCGGCGTGCCGTACCACTACTCGCGTACCCCGGCGCGCGTGACCCGGCCCTCGCCGCTGGTCGGCGAGCACAGCGCCGAGGTGCTGGACGAGTTCCTCGGCATTGGCGCGAAGGAGTACCAGCAACTGGTGGAGAAGGGCGTGACCGGGACTGAGCCGCCGGACGAGCTGTAGCCGCGCACGAGGCTGGCACGGGTCCGATGCGAGCAGTTGGGGCTGCGTCACCCCGTCGAAGGCCGCGTGAGACCATCGGAAAGGTGGCGACTGGCGACGGCCCAGGCGCCACCGGCGATCACCGCCCCTGCGATCAGGTCGACGGCGTAGTGTTCGCCCAGGTAGACCAGCGCGAACGCCATCGCGGCGGCGTACAGCGCGCCGCCGGCGGCCAGCACCCGGCCGTGCTGCGCGGCCGCCAGCGCGACGACTAGCGTGATCGCCATGTGCAGTGACGGCATCGCCCCGACGAGGTTGGCGCTCGCCACCGAGTAGCCGATCTCGCGCGCCCTCGTCTCCGCATCGGCCGTGACCTCCACGATCACGCGGTAGACCTCGGGCAGGTGCCCCTCCTGACCCGCGAGCCACGGCGGCGCGGTGGGCGCCGCGAAGCTGACCAGCAGGCCGCTGGTGAACGTGGCGAGCGAGGCCGCGACGTAGACGCGGAAGCGGCCGCGGTGCGCCCGCCAGACGAGGATGCCGGCCAGTTGCGGCGTGACGAAGTAGGAGATGTAGACCGCGAACATCAGCAAGTCGAAGGGGCTGCGGGCGCCGGCCGTGAACCAGTGCTGCTGCATCCAAACCGTCGGTGTCGTGCCCGCGCCCAGCAGCTCCTCGAGGTCGATCACGTAGCCGTACCGCCAGGCGTGCCGGTCTCGTCGGCCAGCGTGCGCAGGTACGCAAAGGCGAGGAAGCCGAGCACGTACGCGCCCCACCAGCGCACGTCGCTCGTGCGGCCGGGGCTGCGGGCGATGTAACCGCGGGCGAAGTAGAGCACGACCGCGACACCGGCGAACCCGGCGACGTATCCGACCTCCCGCGCCTTCAGCCGCAGCACGCCGGCGGCCAGCACCGCTGCCACCAGCACGACGGCGACACCCGCCCGCCGCCCCGCGAGCCACAGTCCCCGGCGCGAGAGCTGCCGTGAGGGCGTCATCGGCCGGGCCCGGTCAGGGCGAGGGCAGCTCGTAGCGGTCGCCGATCACGCCCTTTTCGGCCAGTGCGGCGATTTCGTCGCCCGAGTAGCCGAGCTCCACGAGCACCTCGTCGTTGTGCTCGCCCACCAGCCCGCAGGCGCGGTCCCAGCTCGGCGGATGTTCGGTCGTCGTCCACAGGAAGCCGTTGAGAATGCGCGAGCCGGTGTAGCGGTGCTCGACGGTGTTGAACCACTCGCGGGCGTTCAGCTGAGGGCTGCCCAGCAGGCCGGCGGAATCGACCGTCGGCGCGGCGATCGCCCCCGCCTCCTGCACCCGGTCGGCGATCTCGTCCGCCGGCGCGGTTGCCGTGAAGGTGGCGATGGCGGAGTCGATCTCCTCGCGGGCGCGAAGGCGACCGGGGACGCTCGCCCGCGGGTCGCCGTCCTTCGCCCACCGTGCGTGGCCGATCAGGGCGGCGAGGCCCGCCCACTGCCGGTCCGTCTCGGCGGCGATCACCACCCAGGAATCGTCGCCGGCCGCGCGGTAGCAGCCGTGCGGCACGATGTGCGGGTCAACGTTGCCCAGCCGCTGTGGCCGGCGCTGGTTCATCGTCCACTCGGCGAAGACGCCGGGCAGTTGCCAGGTCAACACCTCGATCTGCGACATGTCGATGAAGCACCCCTCGCCGCTCTGCTCGCGACGGCGCAGCCCGGCAACGACGGCCGTGACCAGCGCCAGCGCGCCGGTGGCGTCCGAGTGGAAGATGCCGGGGATATAGCTGGGGTCGCGGTCGGGGTAGCCGCGAATGCTGGCGTGGCCCGCACCGGCATCGAGCCCGGAGCCGAGCGTGACGTAGCCCTGGTAGGGCCCCTCGACGCCCCAGCCGGGCATCGAAACCATCACCACGCGCGGGTTGATCTCGCGCACCCGCTCCCAGCCGAACCCGAGCCGCTCCATCGTCCCGGCGGAGTAGCCCTCGAAGAAGACATCCGCCTGTGCAATCAGCCGGTGCATCACCGCCGTGCCGCCCTCCGAGCGAACGTCGACGGCGATGTTGCGCTTGTTGCGGTTGGCGAGGTGATGGATGCCGCTGATCTCATAGGCGGGACCGTCCGCGCCCTGCGAGAGCACAGAGCCCTGCGCCCCGGCGGCGGCGGCGAGCGGCCGTGTCATCGAGGAACGCGGGAAGGACTCCACCTTCACCACCTCCGCGCCGAGGTCACCGAGCAGCGAGCCGCCCATCGGCCCGGCCCACACCTCGCAGGCCTCGACGGCGCGGATGCCCGTCAGCAGGTTCGAACTCATCAGATCACCCCGGCGCGGAAGAGCGCGATTTGCTCGTCGCGAGAATAGCCGAGTTCGTCGAGCACGTCGGCCGTGTGCTCGCCCAGCTGCGGGGCGGGGCGGGCCTGCCAGGCGTCATCGAGCCTGAATGGCGGACCGGCCAGCGTCGTCGTGCCGGCGCCCGGCTGATCGACTTCCACGAACGAGCCGCGGGCGACCGCCTGCGGGTCCGTCAGCACGTCGGGCGCCTCCAGCACCGGGGCAACCATCACGCCGAAGCGTTGCAGCTCCGTGAAGACCTCGTTGCGCGTGCGGGCACCCAGCCACGGACCGAGGAAGGTCATGAAGTCGTCCCAGTGCATCGCTCTCGCCTCGTCCATGAAGCGAGGGTCCTCCGTCAGCTCCGGGTGGCCGATGCCGGCGCACAGTCGCGTGAAGAAGGGCTCGCCCTGCGCCGCAAAGAGCACGTACCCGTCCGCGCAGGCGTAGTTGCCGGCGGGGTAGGCCATCTTCGACGGTCCGTCGCCGCGCGGCAGGTTGACGCCAGCCATCGACCAGATCACGAACCAGGAATCGACGTTGCCCGCCAGCGCCTCCACGCCCGCGATCTGGATATCGGCCCGCTCACCGTGCTCGGTCTTGCGCCAGAGCGCGGCGGATCCGGCGGCGGCGGCGGTCGCGCCCACCTGCGCCGATGGCACCTGCGGGCCGTAGCGCAGCGGTTCGCTGCCCTCCACCGCGTGGCGGTGCATCCGCGTCGACCAAGCGAACATCGACATGTCGTTCTCGATCCGCTCGCGGAACGGGCCGTCGAAGCCGTGCGGCGAGATCGTGACCGTCGAGGCGCGGCCCGGGACATCGCCGGAGGTCTCCAGCACTGCCTCGGCAACCTCCGGCGGCAACTCCAGCACCAGCAGATCGGCGTTCGCGGCGAGTGCGGTCAGCACCTCGCGCCCGGACGGCGTCGCCAGGTCGAGCGCGATCGACCGCTTGCCCGTGTCGAATGCGAGATGGAATCCGCCCCGATCGATGTGCGGGCGGTCGTCGGGAAACGGCACCATCCGCCGCATCACGCCGCCGTCCAGCGGCTCGACCTTCAGTACGTCCGCGCCGAAGTCGGAGAACGTCTTCGTGGCGGCGGCGACGGCGACCGTGCCGCCTGCCTCGACCACGCGCAGGCCCTCGAACGGTTGATCCACCGTGACCCTCCGTGTGAGCCGCTAGAGCCGCGCGGCGAAGAATTCGCCGACACTCTCGCTGATCTCGCGCTCGAACCCGAGCCAGAAGTGGTCGGCGCCGTCGACAATGCGTGTCTCGGCGCGTTCGCCCAGCTCGCCGCCGAGCTCGTCGAGCGCCCCCGCCTCGCAGTAGCTGTCCAGGTCACCGGCCATCAGCAGTACCGGGCCGGGGTAGGCGGCCAGCGTCTGGGAGGGGTCGCGGCCCGTCCCGAGGGGTATCGCGATCAGCGCCAGCGCCGGGATCGCACCGCCGCCGTCGCCGGCCGCCGCGGCGACGGCGGCCGCCATGCCCGCGCCGAAGGAGTAGCCGGCCAGCCCCACCCGCTCCCCGTCGATCTCGGGCAGCGATGCGGCGTGCGCGAGCGCGGCGCGCACATCGTCCTGCTCGCCCTTACCGTCATCGTGCGTGCCCCCGCTCCCGCCTGTGCCGCGGAAGTCGAAGCGCAGCGCGGCAAGGCCGTGGCTCACGAGACCCTCGACGGCGGCGAGCACGACGTTGCTGTACATGTCGCCGCCCATGCGCGGGTGGGGGTGGCAGACGACGGCCGCCGCGAACGGGCCGTCACCCTCGGGGGTGCGTAGTTCGCCCGCGAGCGTGAGCTCGCCGCTGGCGATGCGCAGTGTGGTCAGAGGCAGATGGGCCCCCTCAACGGTGATTCCGAGCGCGCCGTCCGGTGCCCGTCGATGCCGTCTCGATGCGGCGGCGAGACTACCACAGCCCCGGGCGAGCGGCGTCGTCTGCGAGTAGCGAGCGCCTCCACGGGGGCCTCGATTGCCGCTCAACCGGCCGTGCCGATGCAGCCTAGAGCGTGAAGCCGCGCCCGCCCTGCAACCCCTTCAGCACCGCGATCTCGCCGGCGTGGCCGTGGTTGTGGCTGACGACGCTCAACAGCACCCTGCTGATCGGCGGCGGCCGCCCCCCGAACTCGACGGCGTGTGCCAGGTCCCCGTCGATCAGCGCGGCCGCCCAGCGATCGCTCTCCGTCTGGACGGCCCGGGCGTAGCCGCGAAACAGCTCGAGGTCGACGCGGACACGGCGCGCCCAGCCGTCCCAGCCCGGGCCGCTCACCTGGGGCTCGCTCAGACCGATCCGGCCCGCCCACTCGCCGTCGCAGAGCCGCTCCCCCCCGCGGGCCTCCGCGTTGACGAGCTCGTCCTCGTCGATCACGACGTGGACGTAGGTCGCGCCGATCGGGTTGGCGGTCCCCGGCGGCAGCCAGTGCAGCTGCTCCGCGGTCACTCCCTCGACCGTCTGCTCGAGCCAGTCGTGCGAGTGCCGCAGCTCCTCGCGGACGATCGAGGCGGCGTCCACCGTCGTGTGCCCGGTGTTGCGTGCGTTGCTGCGTGCCGCGCTAAGCCCCGGCCACGCGGCGTTCGTGCCCGACCCAGAAGGGCTCGCGCAGCTCGCGTTTCAGTACCTTGCCGCTGGCGTTGCGCGGAATCTCGGCGATGAAGTCGACCGAACGCGGCCGCTCGAAGCCGCCGAGTTTCTCGTTGCAGAACTCCATCAGCTCCTCGTCGGTCGCCGTCTCGCCCTCGCGCAGCACGACGATCGCCTTCACGGTCTCGCCCCACTGCTCGTCGGGGATGCCGATCACCGCGACGTCCGCGATCGCGGGGTGGCCGAACAGCGCCGCCTCCACGGTGGCCGGATACACGTTCTCGCCGCCCGAGACGATCATGTCCTTCACGCGATCCTGGATGTAGATGTAGCCGTCGTCGTCCAGGCGGCCGGCGTCGCCGGTGTGCATCCACCCGCCCTTGAGCGCGGCGGCAGTCTCATCCGCCAGGTTCCAGTAGCCGCTCATCATCTGCGGGCCGCGGGCGATCATCTCGCCCACTTCGCCGTTCGGCAGCTCCAGATCGTCCTCGTCGACGATGCGCACCTCGGCGCCGAGCACCGCGCGCCCGGCCGAGAGCAGCAGCTCCGGGCGGTCGGTGACGGCGTGCTCGTGGTCGCTGGCGGAGAGCAACGAGATCACGGCCGACATCTCCGTCATGCCGTAACCCTGGCCGAAGCTGCACTTGAACGTCGTCATTGCCTGTTTCAGCGTATCGGCGGCGATCGGCGATGCGCCGTACACCACCATCCGTAGGTCGCTGTACGCGCGGTCGGCGGCGTCGGGCACGAACACCAGGCAGGCCTGGATCATCGCCGGCACCAGCAGCACGATTGCGACGTTGTCCTCATCCATCGCTCGAACGACTTCTGGCGGGTTGAAGTCCTCGTGGATCAGCAGACTCGCCCCACCCGAGACGGCGCTGAAGCAGAGGATCGCACCGGCGGCGTGGTACATCGGCGCCACCACCAGCGCCCGTTCTCCCGCCTCGAACGCCAGTGCACCGACGACGCACTGCTCTACGTTCGAGCAGATCGCACGCTGCTGGACCACGGCGCCTTTCGGATGGCCGGTGGTGCCGCTGGTGTACATCTGGTAGGCGTCGTTGCTCTCTTCGATCGTGCGGCCGCACTGTTCCGCTGGCTGCGCCGCGACCCAGGCGCGGTAGTCGTCCCAGCCGTCCGGGCCCTCACCGATCACGAAGTAGCGCTCGACGCTCGTCAGTTCCGCCTTCAACCCGTCGATCGCCTCGGCGAACTCCGGGGACGTGATCAGCGCCCGCGCGCCGGAGTCGTTGATGATGTACGCCCACTCCGCCGGAGCGAGGCGGTAGTTGAGCGGCACCGGCGCCACGCCGGCCTCCGATGCGCCGTAGTAGAACGTCGCGTACTCGACCGAGTTCTTCGAGAGCAGCGCGATGCGCTCGCCGATTTCGAGGCCGGCCGCGACCAGCGCATTCGCGACCTGGTGTGCCTCGGCGGCTCCCTCGGCGTAGGTCAGGGAGCGCTGGCTGTCGAGCGCGAACTCGCTGTCGGGATGCTGGCCGGCCTGGTACTGGAGGTAGTCGTGTAGACGCATCGTGATGCTCCCGCTCGGTCAACCCTGGCTGCGGCGGGTACGTGCAGCGTCACGTCCTGCTTCGGGCGCCGATATTGCCCCTGTCCGGGCCGCTCCGCAAGGGTCTTCCGGATATTGCCGGTGAACGCCCTCGAAGAACCCGCCAGGCGAGTTCAGTCCCGGTCCACGATCGTGACGTTCGCGCCACCCATGATCGCCAGCACCCGTACGTGCAGTTCGGGCGCGTCAGGCCCCTGCACGTCGGGCACGTTCTTATTCGACCCGCCCATCACCGCGGACGATTGCATCGTCACCTTCACGCCCTCCGGCACGATGATGTTGGTCCCGCCCATCAGACAGCCGATGCGGATGGTTGAGCGCCCGGCGGCGAAGGTCGTCTCCCGCAGGTCGATCTGCGCGCCCCCCATCACGCACAGCAGGCCGCCGTCACGAAACGCGTTCGAGCGAGCCTTGAGCTCGATGCCGTCCATCACCAGCACCAACCGGAACTCGTCCGCCTCGGCGGCGACGCGGTTGAGGCCGGTGCGGCTGGCGAGCACGCGCAGCAGCGCGAGCATCGCCACCAGGCCGAGCCAGAAGCCAAGCCACAGAATCCCGACCATGCGGCCAAGCCGTCGCATCTTGCGCATGTCGTGCCCCCTCAGGCCCATAGCGGCGCAGTGGTGAGGCCACATAGCCTCGCGCGGGCCAGCCTCGAAGCGCCGCCCCGGGGTCGGCGGGGCCATCTTCGTCCTTCGCCGAGGGCTCACAACCGCCTGCCCGACCGAGCCGCGACGCTCACAGCCGGCGCCATCCTCGATACGTACGAGGTGCGCGTAGCGCCAGTGCCCTGCGCTCACCGCCTCTGATATGCTCGCAGCCGCACGGCCATAACGTGACAACTTCCGGGCCCTGGCCCGCTGTCCCGCACCGCCGTTCTCGCGTCGAGTTTGGCGAACAGGGGTAGAACGCTGCGCGTCGCAATGCTGACCTATCGCGGCAACCGCTTTTCCGGCGGACAGGGTGTTTACATCCGCAACCTCTCGCGCGAACTGCACGAGATCGGGCACGAGGTGACCGTGCTCTCCGGCCCGCCCTACCCCGACGTCGATGAGGGCGTCAGGCTGGTGCGGCTGCGCGGACTTGACCTCTACGCCCGCCTCGGCGAGCGCCTCAACCCGTTCCACGAGGTGAAGCACCCGATCGACCTCTACGAGTACCTGGGCGTATTCGGCGGCTTCTTTCCGGAGCCGCTGACCTTCGGCATGCGCGCCGTGCGTCACCTGCAGCGAAGCAACGGATTCGACATCGTGCACGACAATCAGTCGCTCTCGTACCCGTTGCTCGCGCTGCCGCGCATGGGCATGCCGGTGGTGGCGTCCGTGCACCATCCGATCCACGTCGATCGCGACATGCAGCTGGCCGCCACGCCGACCTGGCGGGAGCGCTGGCGGCTCCGTCGCTGGTACTCGTTCCTCGGCATGCAGAGCCTCGTCTCGCGGCGCATGCCGATGCTGATCACACCCTCGGACAACTCGCGTCGCGATGTTGGCCGTACCCACCGCGTGCCGCTCGAGCGCATCCGTCGGGTCTACATCGGCGTCGACAGCGAGCGTTTTCGGCGCCCGAGCGGCATCGAGTCACGGCCGCACCGCGTGGTCGTCGTCACCAGCGCCGACACCGCGCTGAAGGGACTCAGCGACTTCTGGGGGGCTATCCAGCGCATCGCTGCCGCCCGCCCGATCGAGGTGCAGGTCGTCGGCTCGCCGCGCGACCCGGAGGCGACCGCCGCCGACCTGCGACGGCGCGGCATCGCCGACCGCGTCGAGTTCCTCGGCAAGGTCGAACTCTGGCGCCTGGTTGAGGCCTATTCCTCCGCCACCGTTGTGGTCATGCCCTCGCACTACGAGGGCTTCGGCCTGCCGGCCGTGGAGGCGATGGCCTGCGAGGTGCCGGTCGTCGCCTACGACACCAGCTCGCTGCCCGAGGTGATCGGCACCGACGGCGTCGCGGGGCGGCTGGCGCCGCTCGGTGACCAGGAGGCGCTGGCGCGGGAGATCTGCCGTTATCTCGATGACCCCGAAGCGGCGGCACGGGCGGGCAGAGCGGGCCGCGAACGCGTGCTCGAGCACTTCAACTGGCGTAAGACCGCGCACGAGACCGCCGCGCTCTACGAGGAGGCGCTGGGCGGCGAACCGCCGGCGTGCTGACGCTCGACTACGACCGGCTGGGGCTGCGCCCCGGCGAGCGGGTGCTGGACATTGGCTGCGGCGAGGGCCGGCACTCGTTCGAGGCGTACCGCCGGGGCGCATCGCTGGTCGTCGCGCTCGACCTCGACGCCGGTGCGGTGACGTCGACGGCGCGCATGCTCCGCACGATGCGGGCGGAGGGCGAGGCTGGCAGGCAGGCTGCCGCGGTGAACGGCGACGCCAACCGGCTGCCGTTCCCGGACGCCGCCTTCGACCGCGTGATCTGCTCTGAGACGCTGGAACACATCGATAGCGATCGGGTCGCGATCGCCGAGCTCGCGCGCGTGCTGCGCCCGGGCGGGCGGGTGGGCATCTCCGTCCCCCGTCGCTTCCCGGAGCAGGTCTGCTGGGCGCTCTCGCGCGAGTACCGGGAGACCCCCGGCGGCCACGTGCGCATCTATCGCGCCTCGCAACTCGAACGTGCCGTCGCGGCCACCGGGCTGACGTCGGTGGGGCGTCACCACGCCCACGCCCTGCACAGCCCCTACTGGTGGGTGCGGTGTGTTCTCGGCGCGCCCGAGGATGGCGCGTGGCTCTCCCGCCAGTACGAGCGACTGCTCGTCTGGGACATCGAGCACGCCCCCACCTCGCTCAGTACCGCCGAGCGGTTGCTGAACCCGCTGCTGGGCAAGAGTGTGGTCCTCTACTTCGACCGTCCGGTGATTGCCCGCAGCGAGAAGCCGGGCACCGAGCGGCCTCAGCCCGAGGCCGCGGTAGCGGGCCCGTGACCGTCTCCGACTCCGTGAGCCCGACCAGCGCCAGCGGCCCGATCAGCCCCGGCGGCCCGGCCAGCGCCGCCGACGCGCATGCGGCGGTCGCCGCCGCCGTCGAGTTCGTCGCCGCCCACCAGTGCAGCGACGGCTCGATCCCGGAGGCGCCCGGCGGCAAGCTCGACCCTTGGGACCATGTCGAGTGCGCGATGGCGCTCGATGCCGGCGGCCGCACGGCCGAGGCGGAGCGGGCGTACCGCTGGCTGCGGGACGTACAGCACGACGATGGCAGCTTCTGGGCCGCCTACCGCGACGGCACGCCACACGATCGCACGAAGGACGCGAACATCGGCTCCTACCTCGCGGTCGGCGTCTGGCACCACTACATGGTCACCGGCGGCGGCCGCTTCCTGCGTGAGCTGTGGCCGGCCGTGCGCGGCGCGATCGAGTTCGCGCTCGAATTGCAGGCGGAGCACGGCGGCATCTACTGGGCGCGCGATGAGCGCGGCGGCATCTGGAAGGACTGCCTGATCGCGGGCTCCTCGTCCGTGCGCGCCGCGATCGTCTGCGGCGAACGCATCGCCGGGCTGCTGGGCGAGCCGCAGGCCGCTAGATGGCGCGAGCGCCGGCTGCGGTTGGATGCGACTCTGCGAGGACGCGAGGGCGAGTTCGGCTGGTCGTGGGAACCGAAGGCGCGCTTCGCCATGGACTGGTACTACCCGGTGCTCTGCGGCGTGATCGGCGGGCGCGACGCCCGGCGGCGCCTCGATAGCCGCCGTGTCCGCTTCGTGCGCCCCGGGCTCGGCTGCCGCTGCAACGACGACCGGCCGTGGGTGACGGTGGCGGAGAGTTGCGAGCTGGCGATCACGCTCGATGCCATCGACCGGGCGGCGGCCGGCAAGCAGCTGCTTGCCTGGCAACTCGGCCACCAGGAGCCGGACGGCGGGTTGCGCATGGGCACCGCTCCCGGATGGGGCGCGTGGCCGGAGCACGAGCGGCCCTCGTGGACCGCCGCCGTGCTCGTGCTCGCCGCCGACGCGCTCTACGACCTCAGCCCCGGCGGCGGGCTCTTCCGCTCGCTCCAGGACGCCTGAGCCGCCGGGCGCAGCGACCGGGACGGGTGGCCCAATGGCAGAGATGGACGAGCGGTTGCGGCGACTGGCCGCCGATGCCATCGGCTTCATGCCCGAGCGCGAAGGGCTGGCGCTCTATGAGGCGGCGTGCGCAGTCGCCGCCAGCGGTCCGCTGCTCGAAGTCGGCTCGTACTGCGGCAAGTCGGCCCTCTACCTCGGCGCGGCGGCACGGCAGGCCGGGACGCTGCTCTACAGCGTCGACCACCACCGCGGCTCGGAAGAGAACCAGGCCGGCTGGGAACACCACGACGAACGCCTAGTCGACCCCGACAGCGGCCGCATGGATACGCTGCCGTTCTTCCGCCGCACGATCGAAGGCGCCGGGCTGGAGCAGACGGTCGTCGCGATCGTCGGCGAGTCGCCCGCCGTCGCCCGCCACTGGCGCACGCCGCTCGCGCTCGTCTTCATCGACGGCGGCCACGCGGAGCAGCACGCGCAGGCCGACTACGAGGGCTGGGCCCGCTGGGTGGCGGGCGACGGGCTGCTGCTGATCCACGATGTCTTCCCCGACCCAGCGGATGGCGGGCAGGCGCCCTTCCATATCTACGAGCGCGCGCTATCCTCGGGCGAGTTCGAGGAGCGACGAGTGGTCGGCTCGCTGCGCGTGCTCGGGCGCGTCAGCGGCGGGTCCGACCCGGGGTGAGAAGCACAACGAGGAGGGCATCGTGAAGGTAGTGAAGGCCGAAGAGGGCGAGACCGTCGAGCGGTCCGCCGCCGCCATCTTCGAGGGCGGTGAAGTCTATGGTCGGGCTCTGACCGGCGACGCCAGCTCGGACCTCGGCGTCTCCGTCGTGCAGTTCGCTCCCGGCGCCCTGGCCGGCTGGCATCAGCACACCAGCGACCAGATACTCTACGTCGTCGGCGGCATCGGCAAGGTCGGCAATCGCGAAGGCGACCACGTCATCACCGCCGGCGACTGCGTGGTCGTTCCCGCCGGCGAGGAACACTGGCACGGCGCGCACGACACCGGCTCACCGATGGCGCACCTTTCGATCATGAAGGCCGGCAGCGAGACCACCGTCCTCGATGGCTAGTCCCGGCGCCGGCCGAAGCGGAACGCGAGCTATGCGAGCAGCGGACCGCCGGCGTCGATCACCGTGCGATCGAGGCCGATCACCGCCGGGCGTTCCTCGCAGTAGATGCCGTCTTCGCACTTGTCGAAGGTGAAGGCCGTACGTTCTTTGTCGTAGCGAATCGTCCAGCTGCCGATGACGTGGCCATCCCGGCCCTGCGCGAGCTCGCCCTGGAGCACCTCGATCAGTGCTTCGAGTTCCTTCGTGCCCACACGTTCCTCCTTCGAGGCCTGAGTCGAGGTTTCCTGCCTCCCAGTATATCGGTGCCGTGACACCATCCTCGCTCGACCGTCACCCGCTCGCCCCTACAATGAGCCAGCGAGGGGGACTGTGTGACCGACGAGGCATCTGGCAACACGAGCAAGGCGACCGCGGGCAACTACTTCGAGGACTTCACGACCGGCCTCGAACTCGACCACTCCGTGCCCCGCACCGTCACCGAGGGCGACGCAGCGCTCTACATCGCCCTCACCGCCGACCGCTACCCGCTCCACTGCGACGCGGAGTTCGCCCGCTCGCTCGGGTTCCAGCGGGAGACCGTGAACGACCTGCTGGTCTTCCACACCGTC
>JASLOV010000236.1 GCA_030745285.1 Dehalococcoidia bacterium
GCGATGGGCCTCGAGATGCCGACGGCGCAGGGAGCGAGCCTGATGCCGACGTTGCGTGAACGCGCGCCGATCGGACGGGACTCCATCTTCGCCGAGGCAAACTGGCACGACTACGAACAGTTCAGCCGCGCCGTCCGGACCGGTCGCTTCAAGCTCGTACGCAACTACTACTGGGACACACCGCTCTGGCACCCGGCCGACTCGGTGAACAGCATCACCTGGGAGGCCTTTCTGGAACTGGATGCCACCGGCCGACTCACGCCGGCCCAACGCTACCTGATGCAGCCCAAGCGCCCGTTCGAGGAACTGTACGACCTGACGCGCGACCCGGACGAACTGACCAGCGTCGTCGACGATCCGGCGTATCGCGAAGACCTCGCGCGGCTCCGGACCCGTCTCGACCGCTGGCGCGAAGAGACCGACGACCGGATGCCGGCGGAGCGACGGCGTGACGCCTTCAATCGCGATGGTGAGCCGCTCCCTCACAACCAGCCGCCGCCCTGAGTCGGGGCTTCGCCCCGAACCCGTGCGCGCCTTGATCGATCACTCTCAGCCCTCAAACAGCAGTGGCCTTGACGCGCGCGGCCGACCCCTTCTATCATTCCCCTAAACATCTATGGGGACACGGAGATCGCCGCTCGGCCTGCTTCAGGGGACGCTCGATGTGCTCATCCTGAAAGCGTTATCGCTCGGACCGAACCACGGCTACGGCGTCTCCCTCTGGATCCGGCAGCGGACCGACGGTGAGCTGCTGGTCGAGGACGCCGCGCTGTATCAGGCGCTGCACCGCCTCGAGCGCCAGCGGCAGATCGATTCCGAGTGGGGGCTCTCGGAGAACAATCGTCGCGCGAAGTTCTACGAGCTCACGCCCGGGGGCAGAAAGCACCTACGCGCCGCGACCTCGCAGTGGCGGCGGTACGCCACGGCGGTCTTCAAGGTGCTGGAACCGGCCTAGAGACCCGAATCCATGGCTCGCCTGCCTGGTTTTCGCCGCATGTTCCGCTTCCCGTGGCGCACGCGCACTCAAATCGAGCGTGACGTCGAGACCGAGCTCGGCTTCCACCTCGACATGCGGACCGAGGAACTAGTCGAGGGCGGGATGACACCGACGGCGGCCCGGAGAGAGGCCCTGCGGCAGTTCGGCGATCTGGACGATACCAAGCGCTACTGCCGGACGGTGGACGGCGCGGCCGAACAGACGACCAGGCGCACGATGTACCTCGACGAGTTGCGGCAGGACCTGCGCTACGCCGTGCGCGGCTTCGTCGCCCACCCCGGCTTCACGGCGGTGGCACTCGTGACGCTGGCCCTGGGCATCGGCGCGAACACGGCGATGTTCTCGGCGGTCAACGCACTGCTGATCCGCCAGATGCCGGTCGCCGAGCCGCAGGACCTGGTCGACGTCCATCGTGGCAGCCTCCGATCGGGACCGGGCTTCGACTCGTGGGCGTACCCCGATTTCGTCGCGATGCGCGACGCGAGCCGGTCGTTCGCCGGCATGTACGCCTATACCGCGATCTCGACGCGCGCGACGTTCGACGGCGAACCGCTGCGGCTCGGCGGCGAGATCGTGAGCGGCAGCTACTTCGATGTCCTGGGCGTCGTGCCGATGCTGGGCCGGGGCTTCCTGCCCGATGAGGACGTGACGCCGGGGACGCATCCGGTCGCCGTCATCAGCCACGGCCTCTGGCAGCGGGTGCTCGCCGGCGCGGAGGATGTCATCGGCCGCACCGTCCTCCTGAACGAGGTCACGTTCACGATCGTCGGCGTCGCGCCGGCTGGCTTCCGGAGTGCGTCGCTCGGCCAGTCGAGCGACCTCTGGGTGCCAATGGCGATGCAGACGGTGATGCGGCGGCCGTCGGCCGGTCTCCAGCGGGCGCTCGGCACCGACGACCTGCTGAACGCCGTCGGCGCGAGCTGGCTGCGGATGACCGCCCGACTCGCACCGGAGACGACGCGGGCCCGGGCCGAGGCCGAGCTCGACGTGATCATGGCCGAGCGGACCGAGGTGTTTCCCGAGGCCGGGCCGACCCGGCGTGCGTTCCTCACCGGCCACAACGGCGGCAACCAGCTCCGGCGGACGCTCGGCGGGATCTTCCTGCTGCTGAGCGGCATCACCGTCCTCGTTCTCCTGATCGCGTGCGCGAACATCGCGAACCTGCTGCTCGCGCGCGCGACGACCCGCGCCCGCGAGATCGCGATCCGTCTGGCGCTCGGCGTCAGCCGCACGCGGCTCGTCCGGCAGTTGCTGACCGAGAGCCTCGTCCTGGCGGTCGCGGGCGGCACGATCGGCGTCGGGATCGCCTGGTGGTCGCTCGGTCTGCTGGAGAGCCCAGGCCTGCCAGCGATGTTCCGCCCGATCTTGGCCGCGGTCGACGTCGAGATCGACGGACGGGTCCTGGCCTACACGGCTGCCCTCTCGCTCCTGACCGGCATCGTCTTCGGCCTGGTACCGGCGCTTCAGAGCTCGCGCTCTGACTGCGTCGGCGCCATCAAGGACGCCGGCAGCGGCGGGGTCGACACGGCGCGCGGGACCGCGCGGCTGCGGCAACTGTTCGTCCTCGCGCAAGTCGCCGTCAGCTTCGTCCTGGTGATCGCGACCGGCCTGATGCTCCAGACGTTCAACAACCTCCGCGCGGCCGACCCCGGCTTCGGCGTCGACAATCAGCTGCTCGCCGACGTCAGCCTCGACTTACCCCGCTACTCCCAGGAGACCGGCTGGCTGTTCTACAGCCGGCTGAAGCAGGAGCTGGAGGCGCTGCCCGGCGTCGAGTCGGTGAGCATGGCGCGAGTGGCGAGTTTGTCGGGTGCGTCCCGGCGCTACGGGATCACGATCGAGGGCACCGAGCCTGACGAACCGTACGAGGTGCGTGCCAACGTCGTCGGCACCGACTACCTCCAGACAATGGGGATCCCGCTCGAGGACGGCCGGCAGTTCGGCGCGGCCGACCGGGTGGGGGCTCCGGGCGTGGCGATCGTCTCCGCGGCGATGGCTGATCGATTCTGGCCCGGCGAAAGTCCGATCGGGCGCCGCTTCGTGCAGGGCAACGAACCGGTCGAGGTGATCGGCGTCGCGCGCGACACGCGGTGGGTCAGCCTCCGCAGCAGCGACGAGCCGTCCTACTTTCGGCCGCTGACGCAGCTCTACGAGTCGGGCGTGACGGTGCACCTACGAACGGCCGGCGACCCGGCAGCGTTGGCATCAGCGGTGCGGACGACCGTCCAGCGCCTCGAACCCGCGCTGCCGGTCTCGAACATCCGGACGATGAACGCCCAGTTCGACGCGGCGCTGGCGCAGGAGCGGTTGACCGCCACGCTCGTGACGATCTTCGGCGTGCTGGCCGCGGTCCTGGCGCTGGTCGGCATCTACGGCGTCATCGCCTACGCGGTCACGCAGCGGACCCACGAGATCGGCGTCCGCCTCGCGCTCGGCGCCGACCGCGGAACGATCTTCGGCCTCATCGTCCGGCACGGCATGACGCTGGTCGTCGCGGGCACCGTCATCGGTGCCGCCGGGGCGCTCGCCGTGACCCGTCTGCTCTCCGGTCTGCTCTTCGGCGTCAGCCCGACCGACCCCGGCACTTTCGTGGCCGTGGCCGGCCTCTTCGGCCTGGCCGCCTCTCTCGCCTGCGTCGTTCCCGCCCGCCAGGCGATGCGCGTCGACCCCATCGCAGCCTTGAGATGTGAATGAACGGTGGGCCCTGGGCCCGAAGCTCCGCGACACCTCAGCCTGGAACGGCGTCGTAGGGCGTGAGTTTGGTCGCGCCGCCTGCCGCGGGACTCAGGCCCCGCGCTACGCATTCTTTGATGCCGCGAAGCCACCCGGCAGATTCTGTCTCCTGTCTTCTGCCTCCTGTCTCCTATAATCGACCCGATGTCCCTGACGCGATTCGTGGCTGCCGCCCTGTGCCTGCTCGGCCTGGCCACACCCGCCCTGGCGCAGTCCGACCGGCCGAACATCGTCTTCATCTTCAGCGACGATCACGCCTACCAGGCGATCTCGGCCTACGGGTCGGTGATCAACCAGACGCCGAACATCGATCGGATCGCCCGCGAAGGGATGCGATTCGAGAACGCGATGGTCACCAACTCGATCTGCGCGCCGAGCCGGGCGGTGATCCAGACCGGCAAGTACAGTCATGTGAACGGCGTCCTCGACAACCGCCAGGTCTTCGACGGCAGTCAGCAGACGTTCCCGAAGCTCCTCCAAGGCGCCGGCTACCAGACGGCGATGGTCGGCAAGTGGCACCTGAAGAGCGAGCCGACCGGCTTCGACTACTGGGAGGTCCTGCCCGGCCAGGGCTCGTACTACAACCCCGACTTCCGGGTGCCGGGCGGGCAGAAGCGCCACCACGGCTACGTCACCGAGATCATCACCGACCTGAGCCTGGCCTGGCTAGAGGGCCGCGACCCCGATCGGCCGTTCCTGCTGATGACGCAGCACAAGGCGCCGCACCGCGGCTGGATGTCGGGGCCGGAGAAACTGACGCTCTACGACGGCGTCGACATCCCGGAACCGGAGACGCTCTTCGACGACTACGCGAACCGGGCCAGTCCGGCGCGGCTGCAGGAGATGGAGATCGGCCGGCACATGATCGACGGCCACGACATGAAGCTGAAGCCGCCGCCCGGCACGCCCGAGGACGCGCCCGGCCAGCGGCTCTGGCTGGCCGGCTACGGCCGGCTCGACGAGCAGCAGCGCCGCGTCTGGGATGCGGCTTACGAGCCGAAGAACGCCGCGTTTCTGGCCGCCGGCCTCGAAGGGCGGGATCTCGTCCGCTGGAAGTACCAGCGCTATATCAAGGATTACCTCCGGACGATCGCATCAGTCGACGACAACGTCGGCCGGATCCTCCGCTACCTCGACGCGACCGGCTTGG
>JASLOV010000237.1 GCA_030745285.1 Dehalococcoidia bacterium
GCCTGCCGGCGAGTGGCCGTCCCCGCCCGTCACATCGCCGTTGGGCGCATCCCCATAGACACGCGCGGCGAGGTTGTACGTGTCTGAGTCGTTCTCGTCCTCGGGTGCCGGGCGAGCGGAGAGGTCGGCGGGGTCGGTCACGCCCGCACCTCGCACAGGGCGACCGTCGCATCACAAAGAGACATGCCGCGAATGATAGCCAAGAACGCTCGCGCGGCTGGCCCAGGCGGCGTCCCGTCCCGCTCACCCCGAGCTCGTCGAAGGGCGCCCCACCTGATTGTCCATCGCCATTGCGGCCTCGTACTTGCGCACCCGCCCCGGCTGCGGCAGGTTGCTCTCATGCCCGTCGCATTCGGACTCAACCGCTTCGACTCACGCTCCGTCGACCGGTTCGTCGCCGATGTCCAGCTGGCGGAGGAGCTGGGCTGGGACCATGCCCTCATCCCCGACTCCCAGCTGCGGCGGCGGGACACGTTTGTGCTGCTGGCCGCCGCGGCGCGCGAGACCACCCGCATCGGCCTCGGCACGTTGCTCGCCAACCCGATGAACCGCCATCCCCACGTCACCGCCTCCTCCATCGCCACCGTCGACGAACTCGCCCCCGGCCGCACGCTGCTCGCCATGGGCGTCGGCGATACCGCCGTCCGCCTCTCCGGCCTGCGCCCCGCCCGAGTCTCCGAGCTGGAGGACGCCACCCGCGTGATCCGCACCCTGCTCGCCGGCGAGAGCGTCGATGCCGGCGCGGCCCAGCCCGCCCGGCTGCCCTTCGCGCGGCCGGTCCCCGTCTGGATTGCCGCCGGCGGCCCGCGCACGCTGCGCATGGCCGGCGCCGTCGCCGAAGGCGTCTTCCTCCGCGTCGGCGCGCACGAGACGAACCTGCGCAAGGCGATCGACGCCATCCGCGCGGGCGCCAGCGACGCCGGCCGCGACCCCGCCTCCGTCCGCCTCGGCCTCGTGCTGCACACCGTCCTGCTCGACGACGCGGAGCGCGCCCTGCGCATCGGCAAGTCGATGGCGGCCGGCTACTACGAGTACTCGCCGACGCTGTTCGAGGCCCCCGGTATCGCCTGGGACGGCCCCCCGGTCGAGGAGCTGAAGAAGCAGGTCTTCCCCGACTTCCACCACGCTCTCGACCTGGACGCCTCCGGCGCGCTCGTCGACTTCCTCCCGGCCGAGGCCGCTCGCGCCTTCAGCATCGGCGGCACGGCGCAGCAGGTCGCTGACCAGCTCTCGGAGGTGCTCGCCTTCGACGACTTCGAGATCGTCGTCCCCCACCCGATGCCGAACCCTCCGGTGCCCGAAGAGTCCGACGGCCGCACCTACATGGAACGCATCGCCCGCGAGGTGATGCCGGCAGTGAAGCAGGCGTTCGCCTGACGGTCGCGATCTGACGCGGAGCCGGTCGCACGGCCCCGCTGAGGGGCTGCAGGAGCCCCCTACGCCTCCTCGCTCATCAGCGGCCAGGCAGCGGCCACGATCTCCGCGGCTGCCTGTTCAGGGCTCATGTCCGTCGTGTCCAGCTCCAGGCGATGCGGCACGTCCGGCCGCAGCAACACGACCTCATCGCGGATGCGCCGCAACACGCCTGCGTCTCTCAGCTTGCGGTGCGCGACACGCGACTCCGCCGCCAGTCGCCGCACGTTCTCCTCCAACTCGCACTCGATCGTCACCTCGAGCAGCGGGACGCGGCGGCTCGGCCAGTTCCGCGTTCGCCGCGAATATCTCATACGCCACGTCGCTGTCCGCCCACAGCGCGTCGGTCAGCACAAAGACCTGGTCGCGCGGCGCCGTTGCCATCTCCTCGAACATCACTGCTCGCAGCTGCCGCATGATCTGAGTGTAGTGATCAGAGCCATGCTCGGCCAACGCCGCCGCAGGATTCACGAACAGGTGGTTGTCGACCAGGCGCGCACCCAGCCGGGCGGCGACGATCCACGCCACCGTCAGCTTCCCGACGCCCGGCCAGCCGTTGATGTAAATGATCACGACCGCAGCCTGACACACCCGCACCGCCAGCGTCCCGAACGCGCGGCCCGTCGCCGATGGACGCTCGACGGGCGCGCGCATACGATTGCCGTGGCCGCTGCGGGGTGCCCATCGCCCCCATCAGCCGGAGTGCGACTGTCGAGCCCCGGGGACGCCGTGACCTTCGTCATCACGCAGCCATGCATCGACGAACAGGACCAGTCCTGCGTCGAGGTCTGTCCCGTCGACTGCATCCAGTTCGAAGACGGCGTCGACCGCATGCTCTACATTGACCCGGTCGAATGCATCGACTGCGGCGCATGCGTGCCCGTCTGCCCGGTCGACGCCATCTTCCCCGACGACGAAGTCCCGGCCGAGGTCGGAGAGTTCACCGAGATCAACGCACTCTGGTACCAGGATCGCGCTGCGGCACGCGCCCGCGTTGGCGGCGGCGCTGGCGCCGCCGCGCCCGCAGCCGCAACCACCGAGGCCGCCGGGGCGCCGGCGGCGAGCGAACCGGCCGCGGATGAGCCTGCGGCCGCCGAGGCCCCCGCCACAGCCGCCCCCGCCCCGACCCAGGTGGAGGCGATCGAGGAAGGCGCGCCCGGCGCGATCATCGTGCCGGAGCATTCACTCCCGTCACCGCTGGGCCTCGTCGCCATCGCCGGCCTCGTCATCTCCTTCGTCGTGATGTGGATCGGACCGGACCCGCGCTGGCCGGACTTCTTCGGCCTGGCCGGGCCTTCCAAGGGCGGCGTCGGCATCGCCGTCGTCCCCGCGCTCGTCTTCCTGGCGCTCTTCCTGCGCAGCCAGTTCGGCGACCTCGCGCGCTTCTCCGCCTCCCGCACCCGCGACATCAGCCCGTGGCGCGACGTCACCGCCGACTGGCGACGCAGCGAGGAGACCCGCCGTCACGAGCTCAGCCGGGCCGTCCGCGAGATCGCGCGCACCCGCTTCCAGTTCCCCAACGACCAGTTCCCCGACTACCAGACTCACATCAACGTGCCGGAGCCGACGATGGCGATCGAGTTCGGCGGCGCCGGCGTCAAGCAGACGTTCCCCGACATTGTCGTCGTGGAGTACCCCGGCAACTACCCCGTCATGGTCGCCCAGGTCGAGACCGCAGAGACGCTCACCCGCGAGCAGGCCGCGCGCGTCTGGTCCCACCTCGAAATGAAGGACGCGCCGCTCGACATCTACGTCCCCGCCGGCCTCGCCGCGCGCGCCAAGGACTACGCCAGAACGGCCGGCATCAAGCACGTCCGCTTCCGCACCTGGCGTCACAACCCCACGGGCATCCTCGTCCGCGAGGTCTAGCCTCCGCTCTTCGAAGGCCTGACCTGACCGCCTGACCGCTCGTCCCGAGCCGGTCCGCTCCTCCCGAGCCGTCGAGACCCGCTCATCACGAGCCCGGTCCGCTCATCCTGAGCCCGTCGAGACCCGCACCCCACCACGCGCTGTTGAGGCCGCCTACTCCAGCCACGCGGCCGCCCGTTCCTGCATCAACTCCGCCAGCAGCGAGCGATGGCACCGCTCCTCCGGGTGGGAGCCGCACAACAGCGTCACCCCGGCCCTCGATGCCTGCCGCGCCACCCACTCCACGAGTTCCGAACGCTCCGTCATCTCCGCGCGATAGCGCGAAGCGAAGCCGGTCCAGTCGACCGCTCCACCTTTGTAAGCATCGAGCAACTCATCGCTCGGACCGAGCTGGCGCTCCCAGTCGTCAACGGCGTCCTTGCGCACGCCGCGCGGCCATCGACGCATAATCAGCAGCCGCCGGTACGGCTCGTCGGGCGGGTGATAGACCGAGCCGAGCGCGATCTTTAGGTCGGCCCTCGGGTCGTCCCTCACCGCTCCTTGCCCGCCACGCTACGACCCGGCGACGTGCGCGAGGCGGCCCGGCAGCCCCGGGTCCTCGGCCCCCGCCAGCGAGCTGATCGCCGCGAGCTCGCCCGACAGCGCGAACAGGTGCGCCGTCTGCAACACCAGCAGGTCCGCGATCGTCTGGTCGCCTCGCCCGGCGACGCGCGACTTCCGCACCGCGCGGTCGAACTCCGACCCATCGAGGCCTTCGATGAATGGCAGGCTGCGCCCGAATGACCCATCGAGGGCCGCCAGCGAGAGGCCGTAGTCGGGCGCGGACTGCTCGTCGCCAAAGCGCACACCGGCCGCCGCCAGCCAGCCGTCCGGCTGGCCGCCCTGCGCGTGCACGGTCCAGTACTGGTCATCTTGCTCGGCCGCGTGCGCCACGATCCAGCCGCCCGAGTTCAGACGCGCGAAGGCTCCGCGTTGCGCCGGCACCGGCGCGGCGGCCGCCACGCGCCGAAATTCCCCGCGCGCGTCGAGCAGCAGCCGGGCCACCGCCGGCAGCTCGCCGGTCGGCTCGACTGCCTCGCTGCCCGCGCCGAGTGACCGCGCCAGCCGCCCCGGCAGTCCGAGGTCGCGGTCTCCCCACAGCACAAGCGAGGCGATCACTGACAGCTCCCCCGCGTGCGCGAAGAGGTGAGCGGCGGCGCGCGCGGTCAGGTAGCCCCTCGTGCGTCCCTCCCAGGCGGAGCCGTCGAACTCACGCACCACGTCGTCGGCCTCGGCCCCGGCGTGCTGCTCGAGGTACGCCGTCGCCCGCTCCGCGACCCGGCCGAAGGCCTCGGCGGCCTCCCCGTAGGCGGTCGGCAGCGCGTGGCCTGACGGCAGCGCTCGCTGGGCGGTACTCCACTCGGCCAGCCACGGGTCCAGCTCGCCGCCACCGCAGTCGACGTTGATCCAGTAATCGTGCGTCTCGGCGGCGTGGGCGATCACCCAGCCGGCGGAGTTCAGCCGCCCGATCGCACGCTCGCGGCCCGGCCCGGGCACATGCTCGATCGCGCGCATGACCTCGGTCTGCGCGTCGATCACCAGCCGTGCAATCAGCGGTGCCGCCATCGCGCCAGTCTACGGCAGCGCCCGGTCCGAGCGAGCGACCCTCCGGGCCCTCTCGCTGGCGGAACGCCTCACCGGAACGTCTCGGCCCGCCGACTCGGCCGGCCTACGCCGCCCGCCGCCGCGCCTCGCGCGGCACGAACACGAGGCCACCCCGCGGCCCCATCGCCGCCAGCGCCGGGCGGCGCGCCTCGGGCAGTCGCGCGGCATGCCCCGGCACGAGCGCCGCATCGTGCCACTGCTTGAGCAGGGTCACCGCCGCCCCGCCGAGCAGGGCCCCGAGTACGAGTGCGAACAACATCGAATTGCCTTCCGCCACAACCGCTGCCTCCACCACCCGCCACGGGCAACAGAACGTTTGTGCTTAGGACGTGGCCGAGCATAGAACAGGCGTTCGCAGGTCGTCAAGCCCCAGATTCGACTCACCTGCGGTGAGCCAGTGCGAAAGCATTGACATGCCTATACAAGTGATCAATAGTCGCGGTACCCAGGCACCCCGGCCGTTCACGCGGCCGGGGTGTTCTGGATCAGGCGCGCGCCGGGGCGGGTCCGCTCGCCGCCGGCGCGCCGGCTGCCCGTCTAGCCCCGTGCCTCGATCGCCTCGAGACCGCCGAGATAGGGGTGTAGCACTTCCGGCACCTCGACGGAGCCGTCTTCGCGCTGGTTCTGTTCCAGGATCGTCGCCATCGTGCGCGGTAGCGCCAGCCCGGACCCGTTCAGCGTGTGCAGATGCTGCACGCGTCCCTCGCTATCCCGGTAGCGCAGGTTCGCTCGCCGCGCCTGGAAGTCGACGAAGTTCGAGACAGACGAGACCTCCAACCACTCGCCCGCCCCCCGCGCCCACACCTCGATGTCGTAGGTCATCGCCGAGGAGAACGTCAGGTCGGCGCTCGCCAGCCGCAGCACGCGGTAGCGGAAGCCGAGCGCGCGCACGATGTTGAGCGCGTGCTGGAGCAGCACGTCGAGCGCCTCCCACGACGCCTCCGGCTGCTCGAAGCGCACCATCTCCACCTTGTCGAACTGGTAGACCCGCTTGATGCCGCGCACGTCGCGGCCGCCGCTGAACTGCTCGCGGCGGAAGCTCGACGAGTACGCCGAGTGGTGCACCGGCAGAGCCTCGCCCTCCAGGATTTCGTCGCGGTACATGTTCGTGATCGGCACTTCGGCCGTCGGGATCAACCAGAGGTCGGTGCCCTCCGCGTGGAACATCGTCTCGCCGAACTTCGGCAGGCTGCCGGTCCCGACCAGGCTCTGCGAAAGCACCAGCGACGGCGGGTACACCTCGCTGTAGTCGTGCTCGCGATGCACGTCGAGCATCCAGGTGATCAGTGCGCGCTGCAGCCGAGCGCCGTCTTCGCGCAGCAGGTAGAAGTGCGCGCCGGAGACCACCGCCGCCCGCTGGAAGTCGATGATCCCCAGCTGTTCGCCGATCTCCCAGTGCGGCTTCGCCCCGGGCTCTGCGGACAGCTCGTCCTCGTCACGCAGCGACCGCGGCGGATCGACCGCGTGCTCTTCGCCGGTCGTGCCGTCCCCCTCGATCACGATCACGCTGTCCTCGTACTCGCCCGGCGGCACATCCGCGTGCGGCATGTTCGGCACGACGAGCATCAGCTCGTCCAGTTCCGAGACCGCCGTCCGCAACCGATCCTCAAGCACGTCGAGCTCGCCGGCGACGGCGCGCTGCTCCTCGATCAGTCGCTGCCGCTCCGCGTCGTCCTTTGCCGCCCCGATCAGCTTGCCCGCCTGGTTGCGGTCGGCCCGCATCCGCTCGACTTCGCCGAGCAGGCTCCGCCGCTGGTCGTCGAGCTCCACGATGCGGTCGATCGGTGCGTCGACGCCACGCGCGGCACACGCCGCCTTCACCTCGTCCGTTCGCTCGCGCAGCACCTGGATCGAAAGCATCTCAGCCCTGCCCCCGGTCAGCCCGGCCAGCCCTGCCGGCCGCACCCCGCGTTAGCCCCGACGCACGAGAGGCGGCGATCGCCGCCAGCGCCAGCCGGCGCACATCGTCCTCGATCGGCATGTCCGCGCCGCACGATGCGACGGGTAGCTGCGGGTTCGACCGCAGCGTCGCCTCGTGCACCCAGTCCCACGCCTCGTCCCCGCCGGGCAGGTCCAGCGACGCCCCGCTCACCGGCCGCGTGAAGTAGACGAAATCGATGTGCTGATGGGGGCCGTCGGCGTAGCCGTCCGTATCGAGGTCGTAGACGCCGATCGTCACCGGCGGCGGCAGCTGCGGCGGCTTCGCGTGCCCGAACGGCACCACCGTCGGCAGCACCTCGACATCGATGCCGGTCTCTTCCTTCACCTCGCGCAGCACGGCCTCGATCGGGTCCTCGTCCCGCTCGATGTGACCGCCGGCCGGCAGCCATTTCTGGATGCGATGCCAGTGCAGCGCCGTACGCTCACCGTCCGAGACGAACCCGCTGACTGTGAAGTGTCGCTCCATCCGCCGAGCCTATCAGCGCCCCCCACGCAACGGAAGGCGAGCCCGCTCGTCTGCTCAGGGAACTGCGGTGCCTCGCCACGCGGAACTCAGCTCGCTCATCCCGAGCCCCGCCAGTCCGCTCATCCTGAGCCCGTCGAAGGATGACCCCCCGCCAGTCCGCTGCCGCCTCCCGCGCGCTATCCCCCGAGCCAGCCGAGGTCGAACTCCCGCAGCGACCCCACCACCGCACCCGCCTGCGACTGCGGCGGCGGCGTGAAGCTGGCCTGCGTCGACTGCACCACCCACAGCCCGGCCGCGCTCGCCGAGGCGATGCCGTGCACCGAGTCCTCCACGGCGATGCCGGCCGCGGGCGTCACCCCCAGCCGCTCCGCCGCCAGCAGGTAGACGTCCGGCGCAGGCTTGTCGCGCCCCGCCTCGCCCGCCGTCGTGATCACCGAGAAGTACCGGTCGAGCCACGCAGTCCCCAGCGTCGTCTCCACCGTCCGCCGCGATGACTGCGACGCGACCGCCAGCGCGATGCCCCGCTCGCCGATCGCCTCCAGCAACTCGACGACGCCGTCGAGTGGCCGGAGGTCCGCGCGCGCGAGTTCGTCGCGCACCAGCCCGCTGTAGCGCTCTCTGATCTGCTCGATGGTGATCTCGTACGTCGCCGCCAGCCACTGCTCGAACCCACCGGTGCCGATGAACTGCTCATACACGTCGTCCGCCAGCTCCGCCGGCGCGATCAGTGCGCGCGTCGCCGCCAGGTGCACCGGCTCCGTGTCGACGAGCACGCCGTCGAGGTCGAAGACCACCGCCTCGACGTCCGCCGGCGGACGGGGCGCGGCCGCGACGCTCACGCTCCCCCCTCTACCAGTTGCTTGAGCTGCCACAGCGCATTGCGGTACGCCTGCCGCCGCAGCGGCTCGTAGAGCACGGGCTCCAGTACCCGCCCCAGCGGTCCGCCCTGCGGCCGGTACGCGGCCTCGACCGTGACGTGCACCTCGCCCGCCGCCTCCGGGTGCAGCGCCCAGCTCAGCGACGACAGAGCGCCGCTCTCGCTCCCGCCGGCACGCTCCATCAGCAGCAGCCGCGGGGGCTCCTCCGAGCTCACCGCCAGCTCCGCACGTTCGCGCCGCAACGGCAGCCGCAGGTCGTACGCCAGCGCGCCGTTCTCGCTCACCGCAAAGGCGGCAGCGAACCAGCCGCCCTCGGCCGGGTCGCGCAGCCGTCCGAAGATCGCCTCCGGCGTCGCATGGATATGCACGTCCTCGCGCAGCAGGTTCACGAGCTTCCGGCCGAGTCCATCGTCACGGCACTCGCTACTGGCGGTCGCGCAGTGCCGGGAACAGGATCACCTCGCGGATCGACTGCTCCCCGGTCAGCAGCATCATCATCCGCTCCAGCCCCATGCCCAGCCCGCCCGCCGGCGGCATGCCGTGCTCCAGCGCGAGCAGGAACTCCTCGTCCGCCAGCTCGATCTCGTCGTCGCCGCCGGCCGCCAGCCGCGCCTGCTCTTGCAGACGTTCGCGCTGCTCGACGGGGTCGTTCAGCTCGGAGTAGGCGTTCGCCAGCTCGAACCCGAGCGCAAACAGCTCGAAGCGCTCGACGGTCTCGGCCTCGTCGACCTTGCGCTTCGCCAGCGGCGAGATCTCCACCGGGTAGTCGAATACGAACGTCGGCTGAATAAGGTGCGGCTCCGCCAGCGTCGACCACAGCAGGTCGAGCACGGTGATCCACGACGCCGGCTCCTTGATCGAGATGTTGCGCTCCGCCGCCACGGCCCGCAGCGACGCCTCGTCGCGGTGCTCGGTGTAATCGAACCCGCCGTGCTCCAGCAGCGCCCGTCGGAACGTCGTGCGCGCGAATGGCGCTTCCAGGTCGAGCCGGTGCTCACCGTGCTCGACCTGCATCGTGCCGAGCACCTCCTGCGCGACGTGCCGGTAGAGCTCTTCCACCATCGCAGCCACGTCGCGGTAATCGGCGTATGCCTCGTACGACTCCAGCATCAGGAACTCGGGATTGTGTCTGGTCGAGACGCCCTCATTGCGGAAGACACGCCCGATCTCGAACACCCTATCGAGTCCTCCCACCAGCAGACGCTTCAGATGGAGTTCCAGCGCGATCCGCAGGTTGAAGTCGCGGTCCAGCGCATTGTGATGCGTGACGAACGGCCGCGCCGCCGCGCCGCCCGCCTCCGCCTGAAGCACCGGCGTCACGACCTCCATGAAGCCGCGGCCCTCGAAGAATCGCCGCACCGATGAGACGACACGCGAGGAGATGCGCGCGACTTCACGCGAGCGCTCGTTCGCCATCAGGTCCAGGTAGCGCTGCCGGTAGCGCGTCTCCGTGTCCGTCACGCCGTGCCACTTCTCCGGCATCGGCCGCAGCGCCTTGGTGATCACCTGCCACTCGGCGACGGCGACCGTCGCCTCGCCGGTGCGCGTGCGAAAGACCTTCCCGTTGGCCGCGATGAAGTCGCCGAGGTCGACGAGGTCGAGCTGCTCGAAGGCCTCGCCCAGCACGTCGCGCTGGAGGTGGAGCTGGATGCGCCCGGAGCCATCCGTGAGATCCAGGAAGGCGGCCTTGCCCATCACCCGCTGCGCCGTCAGCCGCCCGGCGACAGCGACCGCTCCCGTCTCCGCGGCCCCGCCGGCCTCCGCCGTCTCAAGCAGCGCCACCGCCTCGGCCGCCTCGTGGCTGCGCTCGATCGAAGCCGGGTAGGGATCGCCTTGCCTGAGCAGACGCTCGCGCTTCTCGATTCGTAGTGCGAAGAGCTCTTCTTCGGACGGCATCGCCGCCTGCCTTCCGTCCGCCGCTAGACTCTACCGCCGCTGTCCCTTGCCCGCTGCTGGCTCGCCGGCCGGCAAAGCCAGTGCGCTGCTCGATCGACCGTGCCCTGACACGAACAGCGGGGCCGTCCCGGCCCCGCTGTCGATGCGCTCGCCGGGCTCGCGGCTACTTCACGGAGGTGACCGTCATCTCCACTTTGCCGGCGGGCGCGGTCACCCGCACCTTGTCGCCGCGCTTCTTGCCGATCAGCGCCTGTCCGACCGGCGACTCATGGCTGATCCGCCCTGCCGCCGGACTCGCCTCGGCCGGCCCGACCAGCTGGTAGGTCTGGCGCTTGCCGTCCTTGGTCTTCACGGAAACCGTGGAGCCGATGCGTACCTCTTTCGAGCCCTTCGCCGCCTT
>JASLOV010000238.1 GCA_030745285.1 Dehalococcoidia bacterium
GCGATGGGCCAGGCCGCCGGTGTGGCAGCGGCGATGTCGATCAACGAGGGGGTGCAGGTGCGGGATGTCGACATCGGCGCACTCCAGGCCGAGCTCACGACGCAGGGCGTGCCGCTGCACAGCAACCTAGACTGACCCGCCGGCGGCGGGGTGACGAAGGAGCGGTCATGATCAGCGAAGTCGTCGAACGGGTCGCCCGTCGTGCGATCATCGATCGCGACGAACGGCGGCCGGACCCGCACTGGGGCGACTTCGTGCTGATCGAAGGGCTGCTGGACGTCTACGAGGCGTGCGGCGACGCCTCCTACCTCGACGCCATCCGCGCGATGGTGGATGAGTACGTCGATCGCGGCCTAGGCTGGGGCCGCATCGCCTGGCAGTGGGCGGGGATGGGGTTCCCGGCGATCCGGCTGGGAACGATCACCGGGTCGCAGCGCTACTCGGAGTTCGGACTGGCCGTGGCGGCACGGCTGCGCAACGAGACCGAGCGCACGAGCGACGGAGGCATCACGCCCCAGTTCGGGCCGCCCCAGCCACCCCAGCTCTGGATCGACCTGCTGCACTTCGCCTGCCCGACCTTCGCGGAGGCGGCGACGCTGACCGACGACGCCAGCTACTTCGACGCCGCCACGGAGCAGTTCCGCATCTTCAACGAGCATCTGATCGACGAGGCCACCGGCCTGCACTACCACGTCTGGTACGAGGACAGTGGCGAGCCGACGGCCGAGCTATGGTCGCGCGGCATGGCGTGGCTGACGATCGCCGCCGTCGAGATGCTCGCCCGGCTGCCGGAGGGGCATCCCGACCGCCAGCACATCAGCGACGTGCTCAACCGCCAGCTCGACGCCATCTACGGGCTGCAGGACGCCAGCGGGCTGTGGCACACGGTGATCGACCGGCCCGACTCCTACCTGGAGACATCGACCGCGGCGATCTTCGGGCTGCCGGTGGTGCGGGGCATCCGCCTCGGCGTGCTCGACCGTAGGCACCTTGGCGCAGCGGTCCACGGCTGGCGTGCACTGCAGGACCGGGTGAGCCACGACGGCTTCGTGTTCGGCGTCTCGACGGGTACCCCGCCCGGCGACTTCGACAACTACCAAGGCATCGCCCGCGGGGTGGAGACCTACGGCACCGGGCTGTTCCTTCAACTCGGCGTGGAGATGAGCAGGCTTTAGCGGCACCGGCAGTGTCCGCCCGAGCGCATGACCTCCTGAGAGGGGTGACGGCATGATCGACTTCGAGCTTCCAGAGGCGGTCGGGCTGGTTTGCGAGAACATCAGCCGTTTCGTCGACGAGCGGCTGCTCCCGCTCGAGCAGGAGGTCGGCTTCGAGGACGAGGAGATCCCCCACGAGCGCCGCATCGAGCTGCGAACCGAGCTGCGCGACCTGGGCCTGCTGGATCTGCAGCGCCAGGAGGAGGACGGCGGCGGCGGATTCGGCCAGCGCGACATGGTGGCGGTGGCGGAGGAACAGGGGCGCGCCGTGATCGGCGCCGACATGTGGGGGGCCTGGCGCTTCCCTGCCCTGCTGAACCGGCTGCCGGAGGAGTCCCGCAAGCACTACGAAGAGCTGCACGAGCACGACCAGTTGAGCGGCTGCCTCTGCCTGACGGAGGCGAGCAGCGGCAGCGACCCGGCGTCGATGCAGACCTATTTCACCCGCGACGGCGACAGCTACGTGATCAACGGACACAAGATGTTCATCACCGGCGGCCAGAACGCCGACTATGCGACCGTCTACGCCCGGGAGAAGGGCACGACGGGACGGGAGGGCATCAACGCTTTCCTGGTGGAGACCTCGAACCCGGGCTTCAACGTGCTGCGCGTGATCCCGACGATGGGGCACCCGAACAGCGTGGCGACCGGGGCGGCCGAGATCGTCTTCGAGGACATGGTGGTCCCAGCATACGCGCGGCTGAGCGATGAAGGCGGCGGCTGGGGCATGGCGCAGGGCACCGTCGGCGGCGTGCGATTCCGCATGGGCGCTCGTGCCGTGGCGCTGGCGAAGCGCAGCCTCGATATGGCCGTCCAGTATTCGAAAGGGCGCATCACCTTCGGCGAGCCGCTCTCGGAGCGCCAGGGGCTACAGTTCATGATGGCCGACTCGTACATCGCGATTCAGGCAACGCGACTGCTCACGCAGCACGGCGCGTGGAAGCTCGACAAGGGGATGGACGCCCGGCAGGAGATCTCCGTGGTGAAGATCCAGGCGACGGAGATGCTGGCCAACGTCGTCGACCGCGCCATCCAGATCCACGGCGGCGTCGGCGTCACCGAGGACCTGCCGCTGGAGCGCATCTTCCGCAACGCGCGCATCGACCGCATCGTCGACGGCCCGAACGAGATCCACCGCTGGGTGATCGCACGCAACCTGTTGCGCGACCGGGTGGTGATCTAGCCCCGGCACGAGGCCGGAACTCCCCGCTGGCGGCGCGTGCCGGCGGCGGGCGACGCCTGCCGTTCCGACCCGGACCCGCCTGCGCGCTTCCTGACCGAGGATGCTCGTCTCGCCTCCGTCGACCACGAGCGTCTGGCCGGTCACCCAGCTCGATAGGTCCGAGGCAAGATAGACGGCGGCAGCCGCGACGTCATCGACCTGACCCCGCCGCCCCAGCGGCGGCAGGCTGGGGCCGGGCCGCGCCGCCCCCGACTCCGAGGCTGACAGCCCGCTCAGTCCCGCCGTCTCGATCATGCCCGGGGCGACCGCGTTCACCCGGATCGCCTGCCCGGCTCATTCGGCCGCGAGCGAGCGAGTGAGCCCGATGATGCCGGCCTTCGCGGAGGCGTAGTGGACGCTGTCCAGGTGCCCGACCATGCCTGCGATGGAGGCGATGTTGACGATCGAGCCTCCCTGCCTCGCCATCGCCTTCGCGGCCGCCCGGCTGGCGAGGAAGGTGCTCGTGAGATTCTGATTGACGACGGCGAGGAAGCCTCGCTCGGAGATGTCCAGCGCCGGTGCTCGGAACATGCCGCCGGCGTTGTTGACGAGCACATCGACCCGGCCGTGACGGCTGATGGTCTCCGCCATCATCGCCTCGATCGACTCGCCGTCGCGCACGTTCGTCCGCACCCAGCGGGCGGCGTGGCCGGCTTCGCTGAGCTCGAGTTCGGCAGCCGGTCCGAGCTCCTCGTCGAGTTCCGCGATCACAACTGCCGCGCCCACTTCGCAGAGCGCCTCGGCGATGCCGCGTCCGATGCCGCGTCCACCGCCGGTGACCACGGCGACGCGGCCGCTCATCTCCAGCCGGTCGCGGATCAGGCCCATCCCGTCAGCCCGTCACCGGCCGGTGAACTTCGGGTCCCGCTTCTCCTGGAAGGCCTGCACCGCCTCGCGGTGGTCGTCCTTCGTCATCGAGAGTTCTTCCATGCCGAGGCCGGCGGGCATGATCACGTTCGCCAGCATCTTCAGGTACTGGTTGATGCCGACCTTCGAGGCCGAGATGGCGTAGGTCGGGCCGTTGGCCAGCCGATGGGCGAGTTCGAGCGCCTGCGGCATCAGCTCATCGTCCTCGGTGAGGAATTGCACGAGCCCGAGGCGCTCCGCCTCTTCGCCGGTCAACCGGTCGCCGGTCATCATGTAGTACTTCGCGCGGGAGAAGCCGATCAGCAGGGGCCAGAGCAGTTGGCCGCCATCGCCCGCGCCGATGCCCATGTTGACGTGGGTGTCGGCGAAGATGGCACTCTTGCCGGCGAAGACGACGTCCGCAAGCAGGGCGATGGTGGCGCCGAGGCCCATGG
Organism: Dehalococcoidia bacterium; assembly: GCA_030745285.1. GTDB lineage: Bacteria > Chloroflexota > Dehalococcoidia > UBA2979 > UBA2979 > SHYR01. Next base: position 3,738 of record JASLOV010000238.1, read on the forward strand.
CGTAGCCGTTGACCGCTGAGATCACGGGCTTCTCGCAGTCCAGCCAGTTGTTGACGAGCTGGCGTGCGCCGTAGAAGGCGCTGCTGAGCTGCTGCGGACGATCCGCGCCGGGGCCGCCGCCGAAGTCGCCGCCCGATGAGAAGGCGCGCCCGGCGCCGGTGATCACCAACGCTCGCACGTCCGGGTCGCCGTCGACATCCCGCGGCAGCCGCTCCAGCTCAGGGTGCATGCCGCCGCCGACGGCGTTGAGCCGGTCCGGCCGGTTCAAGGTCGCGATCGCGACCGGTCCGTCCCGTTCGATCAGGATCGCCTGATAGTTCTCAGCATCCAACATCACTTGCCTCCCGCATCAACCGATTCTGCGCGCCGCCATATTACGCTCCACCCACCACACCGAGAGCGACGCTGGAGTTCGGGCCCCGCCACCAGCCAACCGGACAGGTGTATCGTGCGGCCGTGCGAGGCGGGGGCTGCCAACCTCCACGAACGGTCGGCGCCAGCGGGAGGATCAGCATGCAACTGCGCTACGTGAAGACACTCGAGGAGACGGCCGCGCTACAGCAGCTCTACGCCGAGCCGGCTTTCGAGCGCAGCTGCGGCGTCTCGGCGGTGTACGAGACCGACCCGGAGATCATCGCCGCCGTGCTGCCGCCGCCGCTTCAGCCGACGGACGAGCCGCTGGTGACGGTCAGCGTCTCGCACATCGGGGCCAGCAACACGTTGCAGCCGTTCGGCGCGGCCGGGCTGGCGGTGGCGGCGCAATACGAGGGGATCGTGGGCAGCTACCCGCTGACGATGCCGATGTCCACCGACAGCGCGGTGATCTTCGGGCGAGAGTTGTACGGCGAGCCGAAGAAGGTGGCGGAGATCAACGTCGTGCGCGAGGGAGACCATGCCGCCGGCACCGTGCAGCGCTACGGTATCACCTACCTCGAGATTCGCGGCACCGTCGTGGAGAGCGTCGAGCCGCCCGGGCCCGGCGAGAGCAGCCGCTTCTACTTCAAGTTCATGCCCGCGCCGGACGGCGACGGCTTCGACAACGACCCGGTGCTGGTGCGCGTCCGCCACACCGGTGGCTCGCGGCTGGTGGAGCGACTGGACGGCGAGGTGATCCTGCGCGAGTCGCCGCACGACCCGGTGGTCGATGTCCCGGTGCGAAAGCTGCTCGGCGTCTCGTACACGGAGGGCGACACCTACACCCACGGCGAGATCCTTGCGCGCGTGCCGGGCGAGTCCTTCCTGCCGTACATGTTCGGCAAGATGGACGACCTGGCGCTGCTCGCGAAGGCGGCGCAGACAGCGCGCGCCTGAGGCCGGGGTGCTGCGGGCGAGCCCCGCTCAGGCGCGCCGCTTCCTGTGGCTCCCGACCGGACAGGCGGCGACACAGAGCCCGCACGAATGCTCGCGGCGGTACTCACTGCACTTGAAGGCGTCGAAGCGGAACTCACGAGGCTGATCGGCCCGGAACTCCGTCCCGTTGAGGGCATCCACCGGGCAGGCATTGACGCACTCTCGGCAGCGGCCACATCGCCTGTCCATGGTCGACCCGGCCTCCAGCGGGGCGTCAGTCAGCACGGTCACCAGACGCACCCTCGGGCCGAAGCGGCGGGTGAGCAGCAGGCAGTTCTTGCCGATCCAGCCGACCCCCGCCAGATGCGCCGCAAACTTGTGGGAGAAGACTCCCTCCAGCCGCTCCATGTCGTAGGGAGACGAGCCGGGCACGGGAACAGCTCGAAAGCGCCGGTCGGCCAGCCAGCGCGAGACGTCGTGAGCGAGGGTGTCGAGGGCCGGGGTCACCACGCCATAGACGTGATGCCAGTAGAGACTCTGCCTGTGCCCTTCGTCGGGGTCATGCTCGTCAACGATCGTGTCGTTGAGACACATGGCCAGGGAGACGGCGAGAGGAAGGTCCGCGCCGGGCCCGGTTCGCGGGACGTTGAGATCGCTGGCGGTGCGCAGGTCCGCCACGCCGAAGAGGTCAGCGCCGCGCTCGCGGGCAAAGTCCTCCAGCTCGCGAGTCAATGTTGCGACTTCCGTTGCCATGACAGCCCCCGATGAGAATGCGTTGCTGGCGGGGGGATGATAACGCGAGCCGGCGGGCGAGCGGCGCGGCTTCCATCGCGCCGGACTGTACGTCGCACGGTTGACCTGCGGTCGCGATAGTCTTGGGCGACGCAGCGCAATCCGAGTGACCGGCCCTTCGCGTTGGCGCCACGGAGAGAGGAGCGAAGGAATGACCTCATCCTGCCGACCGTGGTGGCGTAACTGCGCCGTCCAGTCCGATGCGGAGATGCTGGCCATCGACGTGATGGAGGACGGGTTCGCTCCCGTGTCCGAGAACGCGGCGAAGATCCGCGGACTGATATCGACGCTTGAGCTGTGCCACCACAAGACGGAGCGATGGGTAGACAACATCATCGCAGCGATTGGCACGGGAGAGGCCGAAAAGGGGCTGGGCACGCGACCGCGGGATCGACGGCACCCCACGGAAGAAGTCTGGATGAACGCGTGTGCCGCGCTCCTGGCGTGGGTTGCCGGACGTCCGAGTTCGTCCGTGGAGCTGACGATCAACGACGTCCCGGCCGCCCAGGTGCTCGCCGGTCTCGGTGAGCGCTCAGCGTTGAAGGAGTGGCAGGTCCAGCGGGTGATCGAGAAGATTCGCAGTGTCCTTCACTGGCCGCGTCCCGTCGACGACCCTGCTTCTCAGTACGTCTGGCTGCTCCTCAGCGGCGGCGACGATGGTCCGCTGTATCGCAGCGAGTGCCCGGAGCACTACAAAGAGCACGAGGAGTTCTGGCTGAGTACGGTCCGAACGATCATCCACGACACTGAACGTGGCGACGCGGCCAGTCTCTCGCTGGGCGTCGCCATCGACATGCTGTGGCCATGTCACTGGGGTTTCGTTGAGAACCTCCAGATCGTCCTGGACGCGATTGGTGGAACGCTCGACCCGGACCGGCCTTTTGCGGCGTGTGCCAGGAATGTCGGCCGGGTGCCGGCACGGCGCCGGATGGAGCGCATCGCCAACACCCTGAAGGCGTTCGGCGGCGCTCCGCCGGGCGACGAGGAGCGGGATCAAGAGACGCTGTCGCGTCTGGGAGCGCCAACCGAGGTGAAGGCGTGGCTCGCGATGTCTCTGGACAAGACGATTCGGTTGCAGCTCGATCCGCCGGACGAGCTGCGAGAGAGCGTTGTTCTGCCCGTGCCGAAGTGGGTGCAGGGCTTTGCGCGGTCCTAGAGCGCAGGTGTGATCGTCGCGAGCCGGCGGGCGAGCGGCGCGGCTTCCATCGTGCCGGAGTGTACGTCGCGCCCCTGACCGCGGGGCGGGATAATCGGTGTGCCGCCCGGCACGGTATTCACGGCCGGGCGCGCTACCGCCAAGGAGCAGCCGATGCCCACCTACAAGGCGCCCGTCGAGGACCTGAAGTTCGTCCTGCACGACTTGCTGGA
>JASLOV010000239.1 GCA_030745285.1 Dehalococcoidia bacterium
GGCGGAGGCCGGGACTCAATGAACCAAGCCTCCATCAAACCCGGGGCGGTTCAGGGCGTGGGTGTGGCGGTGGTCCGGGATCTGTACGGGACGGTCATGAACGACGGAGCCACAAAGGGGATCCTCGTAACGACAGCTGACTACGGGCCGGACTCGTACGACTTTGCCAAGGACAAGCCACTCACACTCCTGAATGGCAGCAATCTGTTGTCCCTTCTCGAGAAGCATGGGCACGAGGCTCGCATCGATCTGCAGGAAGCCCGTGCCATCCAGCAAGCTGAATCCGAACCGGGCAGCTAGAGCGGGAAGCTACCAGAGAGACTCGGGCGGCCAACGCAGGCTGTTCTGACCCCGCCTACTCGGCGCCCAGCCGCAGGCCGAGCACGCCGGCCAGTTCGCGCAGGGTGGGGATGGCGGTGTCGGCGGCGAGCTGGCCGGACTCGATGCCGGTGGCGATCCGCTCCAGCACTTCGATCGCCCGAGGCGTGTCGAAGTCGTCGTCCATCGCCGCCATGAACTCGTTACGCAGCGGCTGAACGCGCAGCTCGTCGCGCGGACCGCCGGCGCTCTCGGCGGCACGACGGAGGGTGTCCGAGCGCCTCTCCCAGCCATCGAGCGCGTCCGGCTCGAAGTTCTGTTCGTCGCGATAGGGAGAGCCCAGCAGGTAGAGCCGGATGGCGTCCGGGGTGTGGCCCTGCGCCAGCAGCTCATCGACCTTCACGAGGTTGCCGAGCGACTTCGACATCTTCACGCCGTCCAGCTGCTCCGTGCCGATGTGCATCCAGTGACCGACGAACGGCGCTGCGCCGGTGGCGCTCTCCGACTGCACGATCTCCGAGTCGTGGTGGGGGTAGCTGAGGTCCGCGCCCCCGCCATGGATGTCGATGCGGTCGCCAAGGCTGGACTGCGCCATCGCCGAACACTCGATGTGCCAGCCTGGGCGGCCCGCGCCCCACGGCGACGGGAACGTCGCCCCCTGGAATGTCGAGGGCTGCCAGAGCAGGAAGTCGAGCGGGTCGCGCTTCAGCTCCTCCGGCTCCTCCGGCATCGAGTCGCTCTCAAAGTTGCGCAGCCCCTCGCGGTCGAGCCCGGCCAGCGCGCCGAACTTGGGCGCGGTGGCGGTGTCGAAGAAGACGTGGCCGTCCACCTCGTAGGCGTGGCCGCCGTCGATCAGCCCCTGCACCATCGCGATCTGCTCGCCGATGGTCTCGCTCGCCTTCGGGAACGCCAGCGGGCGCTGAACGTTGAGCGCGTCCATCTCCTGCAGGTAGATCTCCTGGTTGCGGTCGGTCACCTCGGCGATGCTGACGCCGAGCTCGCGTGAGACGCGCATCATGTCGTCGTCGACGTCCGTGATGTTCTGAATGTGGCGCACCTCGAGCGAGTTGAACTCCAGGTGACGGCGCACGGTGTCGAAGAAGACGAAGACCCGGGCGTGCCCCAGGTGGCCCACCTCGTACGGCGTGATGCCGCAGACGTAGATGCGCACCACGCCGTCATCGAGCGGCTCAAACAGCGTCTTGCGACGGTTGAGCGTGTCGTAGATTTCGAGCAGCGGGGTTGCCCTTCGTGCTGGCCTTCCCGGCAGACCCGCCCAGAGGCTCGCCCCACAGCGTCGCGGCGCAGCTTCGGGGGCGGGAAGGCATCGTAGCATGGGCGCCCCGGCGTTCCGTATGCTGCGCGACGCATGACGAATGAATGAGAGGCACCACCATGAGACTCGCCTACGTCCGACACCGTGGAATCCGGCACAACCCCGGCAGCACCGCCGCAGTGGTGGAGGGCAGCCAGGTGAAGCTCGTGCGAGGCGGCCCGCTCGGCCGCTACGTGCAGACCGGCGAGACCGCGCCCCTCTCCGACGTGCAGCTGCTCTCGCCCGTTCCCCGCCCGAGCAAGATCGTGGCGATCGGCATCAACTACCAGACCCACGCCGGCGAAGGCACCGCGCCGGCGCAGCCCGAGCCGTTCCTGAAGGCGCCCTCGTCGCTGATCGGCCACGAGCAGACCATCCTGCTGCCGCCCGACGCCGAGCGCGTCGATGCCGAAGCGGAGGTGGTCGCCGTGATCGGCCGTCGCGCCCGCAACATCAGCGAAGCCGAGGCCGACCGCCACATCGCCGGCTACACTTGCGGCAACGATGTGTCCGCGCGCGACTGGCAGCGCGGCGACCTCCAGTGGTGGCGGGCGAAGTCGGCCGATACCTTCACCGCGGCCGGGCCCTGGATCGAGACGGAACTGGGACCGGAGGACCTGCACCTGGTCGGACGGCTCAACGGCAAGATCGTGCAGGATGCCTCGACGACGGAGCTCGTGCACTCCATTCGCAAGTGCATCGCCTACATCTCGCGCGCGATGACGCTGGAGCCGGGCGACATGGTCTTTACCGGCACCCCCGGCACCACCGTCCAGCTACACGCCGGCGATGTCTTTGAGGTGGAGGTGGCAGGCGTCGGTGTGCTGCGCAACCCGGTGGAGGCGGCGCCCGAGGTCTGAGCCAGGGCCGGATGTTCGGGCCACCCTGCTCAGGCCAGGCTGCTCAGGCCCGGCCCGGCGTCACTCCCAGACCCTGCGGCGAGCGCGGCAGTGCTCGCAGACCACCCCGCGCGCGTCCGTGCCAGAACTCGTGCTGACGATGGGCAGGCTCTCTACATGCTCCTCGCAGAACATCAGCCGGCAGCGGCTGCACTGGTGACGCATTCGCTCACCGCAGTCCTCCTGCGCGCAGACGGAGACCCGGTTCGACTCGTAGACGCGCTGCTTCCACTCGAGGTGCGACTGCACGTCGCGCTGCTTGCGGCGACATGCCCGGCGCGAGCAGGAATCTGCGTGGTCAGGACGCCGCTCGCCGTGTGATTCGCAGAAGGGCCGCCCGCAGTAGACGCAGCTCGCGACGGCGTCCCGGCCACAGGCATGTCGTAGCAGGCCGATGCCAACGGTGCAGGTGCCCTCGATGGCGCGGACCATCGACCCTCTTCGCGTGGTGGGTGGACGCGTGACGTCCATTGTCACACATCTTCGCTGCCCCGCCGGACGGCTGGGGTCTCCGGCCGTTAGTTGGTCGCCCCGGAAGCAACCTGCAACTCGAGCAGGACCGACGTGTAGTCGTCGTCATCCGCAAAGGTGTCGGCCGTGAGCGTGCCCAGCATCGCTCCCTCGTCCTTCTGGAACTCGAGCACGGTGGCGAACCCGACCGCGCGGTCATCGATCAGCTCCCAGCCCTCGGCGCGGAGCGCATCGCGATACTGCTCGACGATCTCGAAGGCCGAGTCGCGGCCAAGCAGCACCATCTGGTAGGTCGAGCCCGCGGGCGACGACCCCCAGAGCACGGTGATCGGGATCAGCCCGTCCAGCAGCAGGAAGTCGGCGGGAAAGGCGTTCGGCACCGGGCGCGGGTCTGGCAGCACGAAGTCAGGACTATCGATCACACGCCCCGGCCGCACCTCGACGATGTAGACGACGCTCGTGACCGGGCCGCCCTCCGCATCGCCACCGAGCACCGTGCGGATGATCGCCGTGCCGTCGATGTCTCCCGACATCGTGCTCTGGAATCGTATCCCGGACTCCATGCGGGTCGACTGCCCGGCGATCACCTGCCAGGGGCTCTCGTCCAGCTCGCGTAGCAGCGCCTGCTCGACGGTCAGCGCCGCCTCCGTGTGGTCGTAGAGCAGCCAGAAGCTCTTCACCCCGTCCGGCCGTTCGATCAAGAACGACCCGACCAGGTCATCCGGACGGTGCACCCTGAGACTGATCCACTCTGACGCGGGAGCGGCCGCCGCCAGGCCCGGGTTCAGCGCCTCGCTGAGGCCGGCCGGGATCTCCCCGGCGCGCACATCGACCACCGCGGCGGGGTCCTCGCCGAGCCGCAGGATGCGATCCGCGAGCAGCCCGTGCTCATCGTCCCCGCCACCGCCGCAGGCGACCACGATCAGCGCGATCCCGGCCACGAGCAGCACGAGGAACCGGCGCACTCGAGGTCCCTTCGTCGAATCCGCGGCTTGCGGTATCACGCTCAACTACAGGTGAATCTGAGGCTCAATCGTAGCATGCGACCTGCGCGACCAGTGTCGCTACGGCGCCCACTCCAGCTTCAAGACGGCGCTCGTGCGCGCACCCGCCGCGACCGTCAGCGAGACGGCGCCTCGCGCCCCGGACCCGTCGAGGCCTGCCTCCCGCACGGAGACATCCCAGCCGTCCGCAACGAGCAGATCGCGATAGAACCCGAGCACCTCGACCGGCTGACGGGAGGTCTCAAAGGTGACGATATAGCGCAGGCGGCCGCCGTCCAGCGGTTCGCTCACAACCGAGACCACCGACGCGGCGGGGAAGGGCGGCACGGCGGCGTCCGGGTAGCCTTCCGGCAGCGGAACAGCTGCGGCAGGTGACGCAGGCTCTGGCGGCGGCGGGTCGAGCCGCAGCTCGACGCGTGTCTCGCCCCTCGCCGCCGTCACGAGGTAGTGGCCGGCAAGCGCACCGCCGAAGGCGAGCACCCCACCCCCGGGCGCGCGCTCATCGAGCCGCAGCTCGAACCCTTCCGCGATCGCATCGGCGAGGGCGGCCACAACCTCCCCGGGTGGCGCGGACACTGCCCACGTCACCGCAATGGCACCGTCCGGGCC
>JASLOV010000240.1 GCA_030745285.1 Dehalococcoidia bacterium
TCAGTGACGGCGGACGGCGTGGAGATCGCGCAGGGCCGGGCGGTGATGCTGCGGCGCGCGGGGCAACCCCCCGGCGACGTGTGGGGGCCGCCGTCGTGGGACGTCCCGCTACCCGCCGACCTCCCCGCCCCGCAGGGCCGCGAGGGGGTGCCGATGTGGGAGACGAGGCCGATCAATGGTGACTTCCGTTCGTCGGGGCAGAAGCGCGCCTGGCTGCGCGAGACGCGCGAACTGCTCGATGGCGAGCCGCTCACGCCCTTCCTGCGTGCCGCCTTCGCCGCCGACTTCACCAACCCCTTCGCGAATTCCGGCGACCAGGGGCTGAACTTCGTCAACGCCGACGTCACGCTCTACCTGCACCGCCTGCCCGTCACGGACTGGGTGGGGTTCGAGGTGGCCGGCCACCACAGCGCGGAGGGTATCGCCGTCGCCGAGTGCACGCTCTACGACGAGCAGGGGCCGATCGGTCGCAGCGCCGTTTGCGCCGTGGCGAACGAGCACCGCCGCTAGGTTCGCCGCGCCCCGCTCCACCCGCATCGCACGCTCGAACTGTGCGGCGCCTCGCTTACACAGCAACCAGATGGTTGCTACCGTCCACTGTAACGATACGCAACCGTCCGGTTGCGATGATCGATGGAGGGGATTCAGGATGACCGCAAGTCAGGTACACGATGTGATCGAGCGCGAGATTGTAGTGGCTTCGCCGCGGAGCGAAGTGTGGGCCGCACTCACGACCGTAGAAGGGATGGCCGGCTGGTGGAGTGAAGAGGCGGAGATCGATTTGCGGCCCGGCGGCGCGATCACGTTCATCTGGGAGCACCGCACCCACCACCCGGCCCAGGTTGAGGCCGTTGAGGCCGTTGAGCCGGAGAGCCTCTTCGTCTTCCGCTGGCGTCCCGGCCAGGTGGAGTCCAGCACGGTCTACGACCCGGAGAACACCACGCGCGTTGAGTACCGGCTCGAGGACCACCCGGACGGCACGCTGGTGAAGCTCCGCGAATCCGGCTTCACTGCGCTGCCCGAGGCGGTGGCCGTCAAGGCCTTCGACGAGAACACTGGTGGCTGGGAACATATGCTGCCGCGGCTGCGCAACTTCGTGGTCACCGGCGATAGGGAGGCGGCCAGCTGAACGCCGCGACCGCGAGCGCGGTCTTCCGAGGGCTCAGCGACCCGATCCGCCTCGAGCTGGTCGAGCTGCTCGGCGAAGGGGGCGAGGCGACCGCGACGGCGCTCGCCCGGCGCCTCCCGATCACCCGCCAGGGCGTCTCCAAGCACATCGCCGTGCTCAAGCAGGCTGGCCTGGTGGAGAGCGAGGCGCGCGGGCGCTCCGTCCTCTATCGCCTCCGCCCCGAGGCAATGACCGAGGCGGCCGCCTGGCTCGACCGGGCCGAGGCGACCTGGGACGCGCGCCTCGCACGCCTGCGCGCGCGTCGAAGGTGGCGGCACAGGCGGAGAGGTCGACGACGCTCGCTGACGAACGCTGCTGAGCGAGCTCAGACCAGCCGGAAGCGGACCCCGCAGACATCGACGCGGTCGTCGGAGCGCTTCATGCCGCGCTCCTCCGCCGCGGCAAGTACGTGTCCCCGGTCGGCGACACGCAGGTCGAGACCGCCGAGGCCATCGCCACGGCCGTCCGTCGACTGCACGAAGCGCAGCACCGCGTCATCGAGCGCGATCTCCGGGTCGCCGCCCGTGCCCGTGGCGATGGGAAGGTCGACCACCTCCGACCAGCGAGCGGCGAGCGCGGCGGGGTCACCGCTCTGCAGTTCGGCCCCCGCGTAGGCGGTGATCACGTCCGTCCGCTTCGCGGGCAGCCAGTCGGGACCGGCCGGGCCCCACGGCCCCGCCAGGTCATCGTCGCCGGCGTTCCAGCGCAGCTCGGCAATGGCCGCGGGCACGTCCTTCGGGTGGAGCTGGATGCCGTTGCTCTCCTCGCCGGGCATGTCCAACACCAGGCGGATGCCGAGGCCGGCGACGCGCTCGCGGGCCGCGGCGATGTCCCCGCACTGCATGATCACCATGTAGCCACCATCGCCGCCGCGTCGCTCCAGGTAGCGGCCCGCCGTCGTGTTCTCCTCCTTCGGGGCGACGACTTCCAGGAAGCTGTTGCCCACGGGCATGAGGAAGTTGTGGAGACCGAAGCGACCGATGCCGGGGTCGCGGTGACAGACCGCGATCCCGAAGACGGCGCTCAGGTCGGCCTCGACGGCGTCGAGGTCTTCAGCAACCAGGCAAATCTGGCGCATCCGCAACATCTGTGTGGCTCCTTCGCTGAGCGTCCGGCCTAGCGGCCGGTGAAGTTCGGGGCGCGCTTCTCCGTGAAGGCGACGCGGGCCTCGCGAGAGTCGTCGCTGCCGCCGGTGCGGACATGCCGGTCCGCCTCGCGGTTGAGCGCCTCCGCGAATGTGATCTCGTCGGCATCGTTGAGGTTCTGCTTGATGCGAGTGATCGCGATTGGCGCGGAGGCGGTGAGGCGCTCGGCGACGGAGCGGACGTATGGCATCAGCTCTTCGTCCGGCAACATCTTGGAGACCAGGCCGATGCGCTCCGCGTCCTCCGCCGAGACGCGGTCGCCCAGCAGGTACATCTCGCGGGCGCGCGCCGAACCGACGATGCGCGGCAGCGTCCACGTGCCGCCGAAGTCGCCGGAGAGCCCGGCGGTGGCGAAGGCGCTGACGAAGCGGGCAGACTCGGCCGCGTAGCGCAGATCCGCGGCGCATGCCCACGAGAGCCCGGCCCCGGCGCACGCGCCGTTGACGGCGGCGATCGTCACTTTCGGCATCTCGTGCAGCAGGCGCGACGACCGCTCGTACGCCTGCAGGACGCCGATCCGCGACTCCAGGTCGCCATCGCCCAGCGTGCCGGCCGCCCGCAGGTCGCCGCCGGAGCAGAAGCCGCGGCCGGCGCCGGTGAGGATCACGGCGCGGACGTCGTCGTCCCCGGCCGCCCGCTCCAGCGCCGCAAGCGTGCCGCTGAGCAGGCTGGCATCCATCGCGTTGAGGTTTTCCGGGCGGTTGAGGGTGATGGTGGCGATGTTGTCGCTAGTCTCGTACAGCACGGACTCGGCCACTGGGGGATTCCTTCCCAAATTCGGCATTGAGGACGGGCCGCATTCTACCCTCCCGCCCGTCCGTGTGGCGCAGTCACGAAGGTCCCTGCCCGGGCGGACGCTCGGCACTTCGACGAGCCGGGGCGGTCTCGTAGGTTCAAATCAGGGTGCAGGGTAACCCTGAATCTGCCGTGCCCTGCAGCAAGACTGGGAAAGGGGCTGGGATGTACGCAAAGATCCTCGTCACGCTGGATGGCTCCGAGTTCGCGCTCGACGCGCTGGCCGAGGTCGCCCGTCTGGCCGGCCCGGAGTCGACGGTGGAGCTGGTGGAAGTCGTCGACTCCGTCGGCCAGATCGTCGCGCGGACCACGTCGACCGGTCTCGGATTCGATGGCGCCGATGCGGGCCTTGCCACCGCCGACCAGGCGATCGCTGCTCAACGGGATGCGGCCTATGAGGAGCTGCGAGCGGTCGCCGCCCGCCTGGCCACGACCGGCGTCGCGCTGGTGAACTGCAACGTGCTCGAAGGGCAGGCCGGCCCCGCCATCGTCGAGTTCGCGGAGAGCGCAGGCGTCGACGTGGTCGTGATAGCGACGCACGGACGTTCCGGCATGGTGCGCGCGGTGTTCGGCTCCGTCTCCGACTACGTCGCACGCCACGCCCGGCCCCCGGTCATGCTCGTGAGCCCCGCAGCCGGGCCGTTACCAGACGAGACCGGCGAGCACGTCCGTGAAGAAGCGCCTGACGAGGTGACCAGCTGAGAGCGGTTACCTCAGCCGGCTGCTCAACGCCTGGTGGCGACGCATAGGCGTGGCGCCTGACTGTCACGCCCCACGCACCGCGGTGTACGCTCCCGCACGCGCATGACGAGCGACGGTCGGA
>JASLOV010000241.1 GCA_030745285.1 Dehalococcoidia bacterium
GGTCTCGGCGTCGCCGCCGTACGGCGCGCGCGAGATGCGCCGGCCGCCGTGCTCGGCCGCCAGCACATTGCCGCTGCCGTCGAGCGTCAGGCCGTTGGAGAATCCGCTCGGATCGCGGTAGACCTCCGCCTCCGGATCACCAGGCCGCCAGCGATGCATGCGGTTGCCGGGGATATCGCTGAAGAGCAGACAGTTGTCCGACGCGACCCACAGCGGCCCCTCGGTGAAGGCGAAGCCGGTGCAGAGCTTCGTCTCCTCCGACGACTGCAGCAGCTCGGAGAGTCCCTCGTCGTTCTCGATGCGCATCAATCCTCCTTCGATCTCTCTGGGCTCTGGCTCGCTGAACCTCGGCTCGCTAGATTTCCGGCCAGTGGTCGTTCCACGGGCGGACCTGTTCGTATGCGTAGGACGCCTGCAGCACGACGTCGTCGCGGTGCCGCCTGCCGGCGATCTGAAGCCCGGCCGGCAGCCCGCCGTCGGTGAAGCCGGCGCGCACCGTCGCCGCCGGGTGACCGCTGAAGTTGAAGGGCACGGTGAAGCCGGCAAACGTGTAGCGCTCGCCCTCAACCTCCTGCGGGATCGGGCCTTCCGCATCGACGGCCTCGATCGGCATCGTCGGCGTCAGCAGCAGGTCATACTGCTCGAACAACTCCCAGAGCTTGTTATTGAGCTCGGCGCGCAGGCGGGCGAATTCGCCGAAGTCCACGGGCTGCGTACCGAGGGCGAAGTCCAGGCCCGGAAGGTACGCCTCCCCGAATTCGTCGCGACGTTCCGTGTATACGTCCCACATCGATGCCAGCGCCTGGAAGCGGCCGATGCGCGCCCACCAGAGCAGCATCTCCGGCAGCTCGTCGTCGCACTCGACGACCTCGTGCCCCAGCTCCTCGAAGACGGCGGCCGCCTTCGCCACCTCGCGGGCGACATCGGACTGCACCTTCAGTCCGCCCAGATTGGGGTTGAAACCGATGCGCAGCTTCGGCAGCGGCTCGTCGAGGCGGTCAAGGTAGCTGGCGTCGACGTCGGGTAGTGAGTCCGGGTCTGACGGGTGGTAGCCAACCACCTGGTCGAGAAAGAGCGCGCCGTCGCGCACGGTGCGGGTGAGCGGACCGTAGACGCTGGTGTCCATCCAGTTGGTGAAGCTGGACGGCCCGATCGGGATTCGGCCGAACGAGACCTTCAGGCCGAACGCACCGACGAAACAGGCCGGGATACGCACCGACCCCGCCCCATCGGAGGCCGTGCCGATCGCCGTCATGCCCGAGGCGATCGCCGCCGAAGTGCCGCCGCTCGACCCGCCCGAAGTGCGGTCGAGGTTCCACGGGTTGCGGGTGGCCGGGAAGAGTTCGTTGAAGCTGATGCCCGTGTGTCCGAATTCCGGGGTGTTGGTCTTGCCGAGCAGGATTGCACCGGCTGCCCGCAGCCGCTCCACCTGCACCGAGTCGCGGTCGACCAGGTTGTCGCGGTAGGCGCGGGAGCCCTTGGTGGTGACGAACCCGTCGGCGTCCTCCAGGTCCTTCACGCCAAACGGCAGACCGCCGAGCGGTCCGAGATCCTCGCCAGCGGCGATACGTTCCGTCTGCGCCGCCGCCTCGGTACGCGCCCGCTCCTCATCGAGCGCGACGAATGCGCCGATGCGCGGGTTGAGGTCGGCGATGCGGGCGAGGGTGTGATCCATCAACTCGGCCGGCGAGAGCGCCTTGCTGCGGATCAGGCCGGCAAGGTGCTCGGCGGTCGCGAAATTGAGTTCAGCGTCGACGGCGGTCACGGGTCGCTCCCTGATCCAGTGCGGGCTTAATGAGGTCTGATGGCACGTCCAGTCACGGGCCGAAAGCCAGCCGATTGTACCCGCGGCTGTGTTCTTGTGGGGGCGATCGGGCCTGTGCTATACCTCGACCTCACGTCATGGTCGCGATGACAGGGGGGACCGATGAAGCTGGGCCTGTTCTACGAATTGCAGCTACCGAAGCCGTACGGCGCTGACGGCTGGGATCCCGAGGACGAACACCGCATCTACAAGGATGCGCTCGAACAGATCGAACTGGCCGACAGCCTCGGATACGACTACGTCTTCGAGGTCGAACACCACCACCTGGAGGAGTACGCGCACTCCTCTGCGCCCGAGATCCTGCTGGCGGCCGCCAGCCAGCGCACCCAGAACATGCGGCTCGGCCACGGCATCACGCTCACCCCCCCGCCCTACAACCACCCCGGCCGCATCGCCGAACGCATCGCGGCGCTGGACCTCGTCTCGGACGGTCGCGCGGAATTCGGCACCGGCGAATCGTCGTCGTCCGCGGAGCTCGATGCCTACGGCGTGCCGTGGGATGAGAAGAAGGCGATGTGGGAGGAGGGCACGCGCACGGCGATTCGCATGATGACGGAGGAACCCTTCACCGGCATCGACGGCGACTACGTACAGTTCCCCGCCCGCAACATCATCCCCAAGCCGCTGCAGAAGCCCCATCCGCCGCTGTGGGTCGCCGGCGGACGGCGCGAGACGGTGCTGACCGCCGCCCGCCTCGGCATGGGCTCGCTCGGCTTCGGCTTCGAGACGCCGGAGGAGGCGGAGGAGCGCGTCGACACCTACTGGCGGCTGATGCGCGAGGAGTGCCGGCCGATCGGCAAGGCGGTGAACCCCGCTCTGATCGTGCTCAGCCAGTTCGCCTGCGACGACGACGAGGAAGAAGCGCAGCGTCGGGCTGGCGACGGCGGCCAGTTCTTCAGCTTCGCGCTCAACCACTTCTACAGCCCGGTCACCGGGCCGGAGCACGCGCACGCGAAGACGAACCTCTTCACCGAGTTCACCGACACGCCGGAGGAGGAGCGCATCGCCCGCCTCACCGGCGCCGCCGCCGGCCGCGACCAGCTGTCAGACCTCGCCCGCACGGAGGCGAACCTGGCGGCGGAGGAGCCGGAGGACGAGAACGCTCGCGCACTCTGGCGCGCCGCGCAGGCCCGCGCCGCCATTGGCACGCCGGACCAGCTGCGCGACTACCTGCGGCCCTACGAGGACGCCCACCAGGACGTCATGCTGCTGATCGCACAGGCGGGGTCACGCGAGCACGAGGACATCATGGAGTCGATCGACCTCTTCGGCCGCAAGGTGCTGCCGGACATCAAGGAGCGCCACGAGACCGAACACCGGCCGTGGCGGGCACTGCAGCTTGAGAACTTCCAGTTCGAGGTCAACTCCTCGGTCTGACGGCGGACAGGCGCCTGCGGGCAGGGAGGAGCTGGGTCATGCCGCTGGGAATCAAGCCGGCGGACATCGCCGACCCTGAGCTGCGCGCGATGATGGAGCAGGCCAACGCCGCCCTCGACGGCGGCAGCAACCTCGAGTGCGTACAGGCGTGCGCCGAGGCCTATCTGAAGGTGCTGGAGACGCACGAGAACGTCATGAGCGGCCTGCAGGTGGTGCTGGCGACGGAACGGGTGAGGGTCGGCCTGGAACGGGGGATGATCCGCACCGCACCGCTGATGTGGCCCCGCTTCGGCGCAAAGCTCTCGCTCGACGGCGCCCGTCCCGAGATCACCTTCGACCGCACGAGCATGGCCACCGGCGAGACGATCCAGTACTACGAGTTCACGCTGGACGTGATCATGCAGGCGCAGTCCGGCGAGGTGAACACCGGCCCGGGCGGAGGCGCGCTCTAGCCCTCGGTCCCACCCGCGCGCCCACCCCGGCGAGGTTGACAGCCCCGGCGGCGGCACGAGATCGTTCGCCGCCCAGGGCAGGACGGAGAGCATCGGGAAGCCAGGCATGGCCGGGTTCGAGGCAAAGCGCATCGCGGTGATCGGCGCCGGGGCCGTTGGCAGCTACTACGGGGCGCGGCTGGCGCAGGCCGGTCACGACGTCCACTTCCTGATGCGCCGGGACTACGACGCCGTCCGCAACGGCGGCCTCCACGTCGAGAGCGTCGACGGCGACTTCGTGCTCGATTCGCCCTCGATCGCCCGCAGCAGCAAAGAGATCGGGCCGGTCGACTGGGTGATCTGCGCGCTGAAGGCGACATCGATCGAAGACGCTCGCGCGCTGGTCGCGCCCTGCGTCGGCGACGGCACACGCATCCTCGTCCTGATGAACGGGCTGGGACTGGAGGAGCGATTCGCCGGGTGGTTCGGAGCGGAACGCACTTTCGGGGGCCTCGCCTTCACCTGCATCAACCGCCGCGAGCCGGGCGTCGTGCACCACATCGACTACGGGGCGGTCAACATCGGCCATCAGATCGATGAGCGCTCGGAGTTGGAGGCGGCGGCGGCGCTCTGGGAGGGCGTGCAGGTGGAGACCACCACTTCGCCCTCCCTGCTGCTGTCGCGCTGGGAGAAGCTGTGCTGGAACGTGCCGTTCAACGGCCTCGCCGTCACCAGCGGCGGCATCACCACCGACCGCATCCTCGCCGACTCGGAGCTGAGGGAGGCGGCGCGCGGCGTGATCCTGGAGGTCGTCGCCGCCGGCAACGCCGACCTCGCCGCCCACGACGAGCCCGGGCGCATCGACGGCGCCGAGATGGCGGAGCGCATGATCGCCGCCACGGACGCCATGGCCGATTACCGTCCGAGCACGATGATCGACTTCATGGAAGGGCGGCCGATGGAGGTCGAGGCGATCTTCGGTGAGCCCTTGCGCCGCGCCCAGGCGCTGGGCGTCGCCACCCCGCTGATGGCGGTGCTGAGCGGGCAGATGCGCGCGCTCAATCCTGCCTAGAGCCTGCGGGGACTAGAGCTTGCGCGCCTGGAGCTTGCTCTGGAGGTAGTCGAGCGTGCGTTCGCTCGAACCGGCTTCGACATCGAGCACCGATGCGCTGAACTGCGTCACCCCGGCCTCTTCCAGCCGACGCAACGCGAGGTCGAGCGTCTCCTCGTCGCCGAGGATGGCGATGTCGCCGGCCTGCTCGATGCCCTCGATGTCGAGCATTGCCTTGTACGAGGGCAGCGTCGGATAGACGGCGAGCTGCTGCGAGACCTGTTCGCGGGCAGCCGCGGGGTCGGAAGTCAACGCGATCGGCAGCGCCGCCGAGACGGTCGGCTCCGGCCGGCCGGCGTCCGCAGCGGCCTTGCGGATGCGAGGACTGATGTGGCTCTCGAGCGTCTTGGGGCCGCACATCCACGTCGCGGTGCCGTCGGCCATCTCGCCGGCGATACGCAACATGACGGGGCCGAGCGCCGCGACGAGGCATCGCACCGGCTGCATATCGGGCGCATCGAGCCCGGAGTCGACGCGATACTCCTCACCCTCGAAGCGCACGCGTTCGCGGTGCAGCAGCGGCATCAGCACGGATAGGTACTCGCGCATATGCGAGGCGGTGCGGGCGAAGGAGAGCCCGAGCGAGTTCTCGATCACGACCTGGTGCGAGAGACCGATGCCGAGCGTGAAGCGCCCGCCCGCCGCCGCCTGCGTCGTCAGCGCCTGCTGCGCCATGGTCACGGGGTGCCGCGGGTATGTCGGCACGACGGCGGTCTGCAACTCGATCCGCTCGGTCTCGCGACCGACGATGGCGAGCGCGCCGATCGCGTCCCAGCCGCTGATGTTCGCCACCCCCGTGAAGGCGAAGCCGCGCTCCTCCAGCGATCGTGCATTCCGCACCATCGCGTCGAGATCGCCACCGCCAAGCCCTACGCCGATCTCCATCGCCGTCCCCCAAAGAGTGCCCGGCTGGAGCGACGATCGCCGCCCTGGCGCGGTCGCTATGCCTCTGCGCGGCCCTCGTCGAGCCAGCGGTCGACCTGCCAGCCGCCACGGCCTGAACGCGCCCGGTCGAAGTCGATGTTCTTCACGTACGAACGGAACATCGTGTGCGAATTGCCGTCGAGCACCGGCACGAAGTTGCCGTAGTTGTCGGCCAGCCAGTTCTCGAACTCGTGCGATATCTTCTCGCGCTCCTGCGAATCCACGGTGAGGCTGATGCGCTCGATGATCGCGTCCAGTTCCGGGTTTTCGGGGCTGGCGTTTACCCAGGACGAGGCCGGCCTGCTGTGGAAGTGGGTGTAGCTCAGGCCGACGGTCAACGTGATGTCGAAGTCCGCCGGTGAGCCATCCGATGGTCGCGAGCCGGCACGCTCGAGGTAGCTGTCCTGCACGACCGTCTCCGCACGGACGTTGAGGCCGATGTCCTCGAAGTCCTCCGCCAGCAACCGCCCGGCGTCGACCCAGTTCTGGGATTCCACCGGCAGCATGAAGTGGACCTGCTCGCCGCCGTAGATGCCGTCCACCTTCAAGGCATCGACGAGCGCCGTGGCGTCCCTCTTGTTGAAGAAGACGCGGTTAGCGACCGCCTCATAGCCCAGCGGGAACTTCGCTGAGCGGGCCGGCGAGAAGATCCAAGAGCGGGCGGCGTCGCCGGAGTAAACGACATCGATCACCCGCTGCACGTCGATCGCCTTATGGATCGCTTCGCGCATGCGTGCGTCCTGGAAGAGCGGCTTGCGGGCGTTCAGCATCAGCGCCATGCCGCTCGAACCCGGGTACCTGTTCCAGATCATCGCGTTGCCGAACTCGCGAGCGAGCCCCTCCGCCTCGGCCAGGTTCGCGGCGTCATGCACGTCGGTCAGGCCCGTTCGGAATGCTTCGGCCTGGGCTGCGGCGTCGGCCATGACCGTGTACTGGAGCTTGTCGATGTAGGGCCGGTCCTGGACGAAGTAGTCCGGGTTGCGCACCGCAACCTCGCGGCCGCCGGCCTCGTAGCTGTCGAACATGTAGGGGCCGGTGCCGATCGGGGGCTCGGTCTTGAGGGTCTGCTCGCCGAGCATTTCTCGCGGCACCTCGTACCCGCCTGCCATCACGCCTTCGCCGTCCTCGAGGAAGAACGCGAAGGGTTCGTCCATCGAGAACTGCAGGGTCAGGTCGTCGATCGCCGTGACCTGCACGCCCGTCGTGTAGAAGTCGCCCGGCAGGACGTTGACGCCCGCGGCGTCCTTCTGGAAGGCGTAGCGCGCGGCGACGTCCTCGGCGGTGAACTGTCGCCCGTTGACGATCGAGTTGAACGTGGCGCTCTTCGGATTGTTGTGGAAGTTCGCCTGCTTCAGCTTGACGGCGAAGGTCGACTCGTCGACCTGCTCCACCGATTCGGCGAGCTGCATGTAGAGTTGGCTGGCCGCCTCCGGGGAGTCGCGCAGACGCCAGAGCTTGTCGTAGTACGTGTGCTCGCGACGGAAGGTGTTCGCCCACGACGGGTCGGCGCCAGCGTGCATCGTGCTGAAGTGAGGCGCCTCCACGTCGGTCGCGGAGCGGTAG
>JASLOV010000242.1 GCA_030745285.1 Dehalococcoidia bacterium
CGCGCGTCGGGTCGACCTCGACCCACTCGTCGGTCGCCGCGACGACAGCGCCGGGCATCGCTTCGCCGAGGCGCTCGCCGATGTGGTAGCCGTCCAGTTGCCGGGCGCCGGCCGGCACGCTAGCGCCACTCCAGTGCGCCGCGACGCCAGGCGTAGGCCAGCCCGAAGGCGAGCACGCCGATGAAGACTGCGGCCTTCACCAGCGCCCCCAGCGCCAGTCCGGCGTGGTTCACCGCCCACGGGTAGAGGAAGACGACCTCGACGTCGAAAATGACGAATCCCAACGCGAACAGGTAGTAGCGGGCGTTGAACTGGCCCCAGGCGGAGCCCTCGCTCTCCACACCGCATTCGTACGTCGCGTTCTTCACCGGATCGGGGTGTTCCGGGCGAATGCGCAGGCGGTAGAAGAGCTGGGAGACAATCAGCGGCAGCGCCGGAAACGAGAGCGCGAACAGCATCAAGACACCGACGCGACCGAACTGCTCTGGGATCACGAGGCGTCCCCTCGGTGCGCGTGAGCGCGTCGGCGCATGGCGGGCTGCGCGGAGAGGCAGCCGGACTCAGTCGGCCAGAATCGACGCGACGGTAGCATGCGCCCTGACTGGGTTCAACGAATCTCGCGACGCGGAGCCGGATGGGCTCATCCGGGGCGCGTGACGCGCCTGCGTGGCGAGATCGTCGCCTCAAGGCCGCAACACCGGCGTGACATCGCCGGCGTCGCTGCCGCGATGTTGACCGTCTCCTCAGGCCGAGCGTAGAGTTCGCGACGGTCGCGACAGCGAGGCGCGAACCGGGTCACGCGGGCCACCAGGCCCGCGCTTTCGAGTCCACCGCTCCCACACGAGCATGTTCGATCGACCCTGTCCGCACTCGCGCCGCCGCCGCCCCGGCGCTCCGGGGGAGAGGCAGCACGGAGCGCGCAGCAGAGGATACGCCCTTGGCCGACTACAACAAGATGATTCCGACGCCGGACAAATTCACCTCCAAGCCGTACTGGGACGGCGCGAAGGAAGGGAAGCTGATGCTCCCCCGTTGCACCACCTGCAACAAGGTGCACTTCTACCCGCGCGTGATCTGCCCCTTCTGCCACTCCTCGGACATCGAATGGTTCGAGGCCAGCGGCGAGGGCTACATCCATACCTTCGCGGTGCAGACCCGCGGCTCCGGCGGCTGGCAGGATGACGCCCCCTTCGTCACCGCCTACATCGACCTCAAAGAGGGCGACCGCCTCTTCACGGTCCTCCGCGGCGTCGACCCCGACAAGCCGCAAGAGATCCAGATCGGCGCCAAGTGCCAGATCGAGTGGGACGAGGCCAGCGATGAGATCTCCGTCCCCTACTGGCGAGTCGTCGAGTAATGGCTCGACCAGTCACGCCTCCAGCAACACCGTCCGAGTAGCGAGAGACCGGGGAAACAGACATGTCGAGCAATCCTTCCAAACAGGCCGCCATCATCGCGGCCGCTGAAGCCGACGAGATCGGCTACCTGGACGACAACCCGAAGACATCGATGATGCTGCACGTCGAGGCGATCAAGAACGTCACGCACGAGGCCGGCATCAAGATCAGCGACATCGAGGCGATCGCCTCGCCGGGCGTCGCCGGCAACGTCGCGGAGTACCTCGGGCTCGACCCGAAGTGGATCGACACCACGCAGATCGGTGGCTGCTCTTTCCAGGTGCAGGCGCAGCACATGCTGGCGGCGATCAACGCCGGCATCTTCGACATCGGCGTGATCACCCACGGCGAGCCCGGCTGGGCGCGCCGCACGGGCGCCCTGGGCGGCGGCGGCCGCGGCTTCGGCGGCGGCGACCCGGACTCGCCGGGACCGCAGTTCGAGGCGCCATACGGGCCGGCCGGCGCGCCGACGGCGTACTCCCACGCCATGACCCGCCACATGCACCAGTGGGGCTCGACGCAGGCCGACTTCGCGCAGATCGCCGTCACCACGCGTGACTGGGCGACGCTCAACCCGCGCGCGATCATGCACTCCAAGGAGACCCACCCCTACGGCGGGGCGGTCACCGTTGACGACGTGCTGAACTCGCGTCTGATCTCATGGCCGCTCAACCTGCTGGACTGCTGCCTGGTCTGCGACCACGGCGGCGCCGTGCTGCTGGCTTCCGCCGACATCGCGCGCAGCTTCCGCACCCCGCCGGTGTGGATCGCCGGCTCCGGCGAGGCCATGGACCACGCCATGCTGATGGAGATGAAGGACTTCACGGCCACCTCCGCCAGCCTCTCGGCCGCCCGTGCCTACAAAATGGCCGGGATGGGCCCTGAGGACATGGAAATGGCCATGATCTACGACTCCTTCACCGTCACCGCCGGCATCACCGCTGAGATGCTGGGACTGACGCCGCGCGGCGAGGGCCCCGGCCTCTGGGCGGACGGCAACGCCGGCCCCGGCGGCAAGTTCCCCGTGAACACCAACGGCGGTGGCCTCTCTTTCAATCACTCCGGCATGTACGGCATGCAGTTGCTGGTCGAGTCATACCGCCAGCTTGCCGGCACTGCCGAGGACGGCATCCACGGCATCGCCGGCAAGCAGACGAACGCCAAGTCGCTGGTCGTCAATGGCACCGGCGGCTCGCTCTCGTTCACCGGGACGCTCGTCCTCACCGCGGACTAGCGTTATCGTCTCAACGACAATTGAACAGACGGACGGGGGCGGCTTTGCAGCCGCCCCCGTCGTTTTGCCCCAGTGGCCGCAGCGGCCACAGCGGAACGGTGGACCCGACCCGGCATGCTGATCGACCTCCACACGCACACACAGCCGCTCTCCTACGACTCGTTCCTCCACCCGGACGACCTCGTCGAGCGCTCGCGCCAGGCGGGACTCGATGCCGTGGTGCTCTCGGAACACGACTGGGCGTGGGATCCGGAAGCGGTGCTGGCGCTGGCGAAGCGCCACGACTACCCGATCTGGGCCGGCATCGAGATCAACACCGAGGACGGGCACATGCTCGCCTATGGCCTGCACGAGTACATCTACGGCATGCACCGCGCCCACGAACTGGCCGGTCACGTCGAACGCTTCGATGGCGTGATGGTGGCCGCCCACCCCTATCGACGCCAGATGCCGTGGCGATGGGACGACGAGCAGGAGTACCTCGACGCGCTCGGGCGCGCCGAATCGAACGACGCCTACCGCTTCGTCGCCGGCCTCGAGGTGCTGAACGGGCGAGGCACGATGAAAGAGAACTCCTTCGCCCAGCGGCTCGCACGCGAGATGGGCATGCCGGGGACCGGCGGCACCGACTCCCACCAACGCACAGACATCGGCAAGACCGCCACCTACTTCGAGCGCGACATCCGCAGCGAACAGGAACTGATCGAGGAAATCCGCGGGGGGCGCTTCTGGGCGGTCGACCTCACCGGGGGCGAGTTGACGGAAGATGCGACGCGCTACGCGGTGCCGGACGCTGTTGGCGCCATCTGGACGGCCGAGGCCGCTCTGCGCCGAGAACGAGAATCGGCGGGCACGCCGGAATTTCGCGATCGCCCCGCCGGCCATCCCCACGTTCACACGGCCGCGGACGCGCATTCCGGCTGACCGTCCGTTGACACACCCTCGGAACGTCATTTACGTTCCGCCCGCTGGCACGATCCGGGGCAGCGGCCCCGGAGTGAGAGCGCCAGAGTCACCGGCCCAGAGTCGACAGTTCACTCACTTAGAGGAGGTAGTCGCATGGCCGAGTCCGTCATCACTGACGAGATGAAAGCCGCCGTCGGAGTCGATGTGCCCGGCGGTACGTCCGAGGTCACGACCTCGGGCATCCGAATGTTCGCCCGCGCGGTCGGATACACGGATCTCATTTTCTACGACGAAGACGAGGCGAAGAAGCAGGGCTACAGCGGCCTGGTCGCTCCGCCGGGCTACCTCGGCTCAGCCATCTTCCGCCCCGGCGGCGGCGGGGCGCCGGGCGGCGGATTCAGCATCCCCTACAAGCGCATCCTCAACGGCGGGACGACGTACGAGTACCTGGCCCCCGTGATCGCCGGGGACACTATCACCTCATTCTCGAAGGTCACCGATTTCCGGGAGCGGTCCGGGTCGCGCGGCGACATGCTGATCACCTACCGCGAGACGACGTTCAAGAACCAGGACGGGACTGTCGTGGCGAAGATGCGCGGCAACCTGATCCAGTACTAGGAGCGAACGATGGCTGACCAGACCTACTGGGACGACGTCAACGAGGGCGACTCCATCCCGGAACTGCGGAAGAACTGCTCCACGCAGCAGCTGGTGCACTGGGCCGCCGCCTCCGGCGACTTCTACCAGATTCACTACGATCTGGGCTTCGCTAAGAACACCGGGCTGGACAACATCATCGTCCACGGTGCGCTGAAGAACGCCTTCCTCGGGCAGCTGCTCCACGACTGGGCCGCGCCCGGTGGCGTCGTGCGTGAGTTCGGCTGCGAGTACCGCGGCATGGACTACCCGGACCAGGACATCACCTGCAAGGGCGTCGTCACCGCCAAGTCCGTCGAGGGCGATGACCACATCATCGAGCTGGACATCTGGACGGAAAACCCGGACGGGCAGAAGACGACGCCCGGGACAGCAAGGGTCGTGCTTCCGGCGAGGTAGCACGCGGCAACAGCAAGCAGAACGGCAGAGAAAGCGCCCCGCCGGCGGCGGGCAGCGGAAGGGACGACAGTGATGGGTGTTTTGGACGGCAAGGTGGCCGTCATCACCGGGTCCGGCCGAGGAATCGGCCAGGGCATGGCGAAGCTATTCGCCGCAGAGGGCGCGAAGGTCGTGGTGAACGACCCCGGCGTCAATGTCGATGGCAGCGGTGAGGACAGCGGCCCGGCAGACGAGACAGTAGCCGAGATCGAGGCCGCCGGCGGCACCGCCGTCGCCAACCACGACTCAGTCTCCGACGTCGATGGCGGCGAGAACATGGTCAAGCAGGCCGTCGACGCCTGGGGACGGATCGACATCCTCTGCAACGTCGCCGGCATCCTGCGCGACCGCATGGTCTTCAACATGTCGGCCCAGGAGTGGCGCGACGTGATCGACGTCCACCTCACCGGGCAGTTCCACACGATCAAGCCGGCGGCGGTGCTGATGCGTCAGCAGCGCTACGGCCGCATCATCAACTTCTCGTCGACGTCCGGACTGATCGGCAACGCTGGTCAGACGAACTACGGCGCGGCGAAGTCAGGCGTCGCCGGGCTCACCCGCGTGGTCGCCCGCGACCTCGGCCGCTACGGCATCACCGCCAACGCCATCGCCCCCGGGGCGGCCACCCGCATGACGCAGACGGTGCCGGACTCCGCGCGCCAGATGCGGCAGCAGGCGGGCATCCAGGGTGCAGCGGCGGCGGCGCCTCCCCCGCAGAGCGCGTGGACCGGGTTCAGCGGGCCAGAGTTCGTTGCCCCGATGTGTGCGTTCCTCGCCTCGGACGAGGCCTGGAACATCAACGGCCAGGTCTTCCACGTCTCCGGCGGTCGCGTCGGCCTAGGCGTGCACCCGGTCGCGATGCGCACCATCCAGAGCGACCACCTGTGGACGCTTGCGGAACTCGATGACGCCGTGCAGAACGTGCTGATGCGCGACATCGACAATCCCGCCCCTCCCCGTGAAGACGTGGAGATCCCGGGGCGGGACATCGAGGCCCAGGCTCTCTCGTAGGGCGCGACGCAGCCAGCACGGCGCAGAAGCGAAGGACAGAACACAAATGGGAGCACTGGACGGACGAACAGCCGTCGTCACCGGCTCCGGCCGCGGCATCGGGCGTGAAGTCGCCCTGCTGCTGGGCCGCGAGGGCGCCAACGTGGTCGTAAACGACCCGGGCGTGAACGTTGACGGCACCGGCGCGGACGAAGGCCCGGCGGCGGAGGTCGCGAAAGAGATCGAAGCCGCAGGCGGCGTCGCCTCCGCGAACTTCGACAGCGTGGCCACCGTCGACGGCGGCGAGAACATGGTGAAGCAGGCGATCGACACCTACGGCCGCATCGACATCGCGATCCACGTCGCGGGCATCCTCCGCGACCGCATGGTCTTCAACATGTCGAAGGAAGAGTGGGACGCGGTGATCGCGGTCCACCTGGACGGCTACTTCAACGTGGCGAAGCCCGCCTCCGTGCTGATGCGTCAGCAGCGGTACGGCCGCATCATCGGCTTCTCCTCGGGCTCCGGGCTGCGCGGCAACTCCGGGCAGGCGAACTACGGCGCGGCCAAGGCCGCCATCGCAGGCATGTCTCGCTGCCTCGCCCGCGACCTCGGTCGCTACGGCGTGACAGCGAACGCCATCGCCCCGGGCGCGGCCACGCGCATGACTCAGACGGTGCCGGACTCCGCGCGCCAGATGCGCGCCAGCTCGGGCATCTCGCAGAGCCAGGCACCGCAGCAGCCGGCCGGGCCGCCGCCGATGCGCGGGCCGGAGTTCGTGGCGCCGATGGTGGCGTACCTCTGCACGGACCAGGCATGGAACATCAACGGCAAGGTGTTCAACGTCGCCGGCGGCACCGTCGGCCTCAGCCACGAGGAAGGTGCGATCCGCACGATCGAGACGGCCGGCGTGTGGGATCTGGGCGAGCTTAGCCAGCGCGTACCGACGCTGATCGACGGCATCGCCAACCCGGCCCCGCCGCCACCCGACCTCGACCTGCCGGGACGCCCGGTCGCGAGCGACGACTAGCGACCCAGCTACGAGCGCGACGAGCGCTCGCGACGGCTCAGACAGACTGGCCGCCCCTCATGGGCGGCCAGTCTTCTATTCGGGTTCTCGCCTCGGGCTCCCGTGGCAGGCAGACGCGAGCGCATCGCCCGCGAGCGAGCCGGGCTCAGTCGCCGGCCCGCTCCAGTTCGAATTGCTCGCGCAGCACTTCCATGAGCACGAAGTCGTAGCCGCCGCGACGTACCTCGCGGACACGCAAGAACCCGGCACGCGTGAACGCCTGCTGGGCGCGGTCGTTCCAGGTCAGAGTGTGCAGGTAGACCCGCCTCATGCCCATCTCGTCGAAGAGGAAGCAGAGCATGGCCTTCACGGCGTCCGAGCCGTAACCGCGCGACCAGTAGCCGCGGTCGCCGATCGTGATCCCCAGCTCCGCCTCGGCGCGCCCGGGGTCGTATCCGTAGTACATGAGGTTGCCGATGTGCCGGTCGTCGTCGAGTGTGTCGATCGAGTACGAGCGGCGGTGAGTGGCGGGCGTCTCGATCTCGTCCGCGACGGTGGCGACATAGGCGCGGAGCGACATCGTCAGCGGTTGCGCCGCGTCGTAGGCCGCCAGCTCCGGGTCCTTCCGCCACTCGTGGTCCAGCGCAGCGTCCTCGAGTCGCTTCTCGCGGATGCGAACCAGCGTCCCGGTCACAACCACCTGCGGCGCGGTCGCCGTCATCGCTGACCCCCGACCTGCGGGCGGGCGGCGATGAGGTGCGCGGCCTGTTCCAGGATCAGACCCTGCGAACCGAAGGCGAGCAGCCGCGGCGCCTCGTTGATGTCGAACCAGTCGACCGCCTGATACTCGTGGTCGTGCAAGCCAAAGTCTCCGCCGCGTGGCTCCATCAGGTAGTGGTGCACGACTTTATTGACACGGACGCGTTCCCGTCGAGGCTCGAACGAGTAGCGGTCCTCGCCGACGGCGTCGACGATCTCGACTTCCAGCCCGGTCTCCTCCTGCACTTCCCGCAGTGCGGTTTGTTCCAGCGTCTCGCCGGCCTCCGCCGTCCCCTTCGGCAACACCCACCCGTCACCTTCGTGCCGCATCACCAGCACGACCTCGATGTTGCTACCGTCGCGACGGTAGACGACGCCGCCGGCCGAGACCGCCTGCCTGACGGGCCGCTCGCGGCGCGTCTCGCCCACCTCAGTGGCCGTTCGTCTCGGGGCCGTCGCCGCCGCCGTCTTCCGGGTCGTCAAACTCGATGGAGAGCATACGCACCCCGGCCAGCGCGCGCTGCGCTGCCTCGACGAGGTGTAGCTCTGGCCTGCCGAGGATGGCGGTGAGGACACGCTCCGCGTCATCGCCGGCGATCTCGCCGAGGGCGTCGACCGCTGCGATCTGCACATCCTCCTCGTCGTCATCCAGCAGCTCCGTCAGCGGGTCGATCGCCGCTTCCATCAGCAACGCCCCGGCGGCGGCAGCG
>JASLOV010000243.1 GCA_030745285.1 Dehalococcoidia bacterium
CGACCCCGACGAGGACCCGGACAACCGGCTCGTCAACCTGATCGCGCAGCGCCGGGCGACGTGGCTGCTCGATCGAATCGAGGACCTCTTCTTGGAACTGGAGCCGCAGGGCTAGACCCGCGGCACGCGCGCGAGGCAACGTGATGCACATCCTTCGTTCGGCCCGGTCCGTCGTGGCCATGGCCCTCGTCGTGGCGGCGGCCACGGCCGTCGTCGGCGCGCAGCGCGGCGGCCAGCGGATCCGCGTCGGCACGGTCGTGCCTGACGGGTCGCTCTGGCACGAGACGCTGCAGTACATGGCCCAGGAGTGGCGGCGAATCTCGGACGGCGCCGTGGAGGTTCGGATCTTCGCCGGGGGCGCGCTGGGCGACGAGGCCGACATGGTCCGCAAGGTCCGGCTGGGCACGTTGGAGGCCGTCGCGCTGTCCTCGGTGGGGCTCGCGCGCATCGACCAGGGCGTGGCCTGCCTCCAGATCCCGCTCCTGATCGAGTCCTACGCCGAGCTGGACTACGTACGGGACCGGATCGCGCCGATGTTGGAGGCCCGGATCGAAACCCGCGACTTCAAGGTGCTCAATTGGGCCGACGGCGGCTGGGTACACGCCTTCACCAAGGACGAGACTCATACGCCCGATGACCTGCGTGGGACGAAGCTCTTCATCTCGGCCGGCGATCCCGAATCCGAGAGCCTGTACAAGTCGTTCGGCTTCAACGTCGTGCCCCTGTCGCTCGTGGATCTGGTGACCTCACTGCAGACCGGCATGATCGACGCGGTGCCGATCGTGCCGCTCTTCGCCCAGTTGCAGGAGCTGCACAAGCTGACCCCACACATGCTGGACGTTCGGCTGCTGCCGCTGGTCGGCGGCACGGTGATGAGCGCGCGTGTCTGGGCCCGACTGCCCGCCGAGCATCGTGAGGCGATGCTCGAAGCGGCGCACCGGGCGGGATCGGAGCTGCGCGGAGAGATCAGGCAGATGGACACCGACTCGATCACCGAGATGTCCAAGCGTGGGCTGACGGTGAACACGCCCGATGCGGCCACCCGCCGCGCCTGGACCCAGGAGATGGCCGAGGTCTATCCCAGGCTGCGCGGCGACTACTGTCCGGCCGACATCTACGACGAGGTGCTCAGCCTGCGCGACGAGTACCGCGCGTCCCGCTAGTCGCGGTCCAGCCGGAGTCATGCAGCCGTCCGAGCGGCCTCCCTTCCACTTCCGTTTCGAAAACACGCTGGTCGTCACCGTTCTCGCGGTGATGGCGATCCTGCCGCTCATCGAGATTGCCGGCCGCATCGCCGTCGGCCGGGGCATCTCCGGCTCGATCGTCGTCGTTCAAAACCTTACGCTCTGGATCACCGTGCTGGGCGCCGTGCTGGCGGCGCGATCGGAGCGGCTGCTCGCTCTATCCACCCAGCGATTCCTGCCACCTCGCGCCAAGCGCCCGGTCAAGATCTTCACGTCGGCGATCGCCGTCGCGGTCACCACGACGCTCGTCGTGGCCAGCCTCGACTTCGTCCAGATCGAGCGGGAATTCGGTGACATCGTCGCCTGGGACGTGCCGATCTGGATCGTCCTCGCGGTGCTGCCGATCGGGTTCGGCGCGATCACCGGACGGCTGATCTGGCATGCGGCGGGTGATTGGCTCGGTCGAGCGGTCGCGGCGAGCGGTCTGCTGATCCCGCTGGCGTTCACCGCCATCCCGGACACCGTCGGGGTCGTCCTGCCGGCCACACTCGTCATCATCGCGTCCACCGCGCTCGGCATGCCCATCTTCACGGCCATCGGTGGCGCAGCGCTCGTGCTCTTCTGGGACGACGGCACCCCGACCAACGCCGTGCCGGGCGAGACCTACCGTCTCACGGCTTCACCGATGCTGCCGGCGATTCCGCT
The DNA here is from genome assembly GCA_030745285.1 of Dehalococcoidia bacterium. Taxonomy (GTDB): domain Bacteria; phylum Chloroflexota; class Dehalococcoidia; order UBA2979; family UBA2979; genus SHYR01. Next base: position 1,890 of record JASLOV010000243.1, read on the forward strand.
CTTCGCGTTGGCCGGCTACCTGCTCGCGGAGGGCAGCGCGAGCCGGCGGCTGACGCGGCTGTTCACGGCGTGCGTGGGCTGGATGCCTGGCGGCTTGGCCATCGTTGCCACGCTCGTCCTCGCCTTCTTCACGCCGCTGACCGGCGCGTCGGGCATCACGATTCTTTCGATGGGTGGCTTGCTGCTGCCGGTCCTCGTCCGGGCCAAGTATCCAGAGCAGACGTCCCTGGGCCTGGTGACGGTCTCTGGCTCGATCGGCCTGCTCTGGTTTCCGAGCTTGCCCGTCTTCCTCTACGGGTTCTACGCCAACGTCGACTACGCGCAGCTCTTCGTCGGCGGGCTGGTGCCCGGCATTCTGCTCGTGGTCGTCGTGGCGGGGTGGGGGGCGAGCCAGGGCTGGCTGCGTGGCGTCGTCCGGACGCCGTTCGTGGCGCGTGAAGCCAGGGCGGCGATGTGGGAGGCCAAGTGGGAGCTGCTGCTGCCGGTCGTCGTGCTGGGTGGCATCGCGGGCGGCTATACCACGCTGGTCGAGGCGGCGGCCCTGACCGTGCTGTACACCTTCGTCGTGGAATGCTTCATCCAGCGCGGCCTGTCGGTGCGGCGTGACCTGCCGCGCATCTTCGTCGAGTGTGGAACGCTCGTCGGCGGGTTCATGATCATCCTGAGCGTCGCGCTCGGGTTCACGAACTTCCTGATCATCGCGGAGATCCCGACGATGGCGCTCGATTGGGTGCAGGCGCACATCGAGTCGCCGATGCTGTTCCTGCTCGCCCTGAACGGGTTCCTGATCATCGTGGGCGCGACGATGGACATCTATTCCGCCATCGTCGTGGTCGTGCCGCTCATCGCGCCGATCGCCGCGGCATACGGGATCGACCCGGTGCACCTCGCCATCGTCTTCCTGGCGAACATGGAACTGGGGTATCTGATGCCGCCGATGGGGGAGAACCTCTTCCTGTCGTCCTACCGGTTCGACAAGCCGCTGACCGAGGTTTACCGATCGACCCTGCCCTATACGCTGCTGCTCCTGGGGACGGTCCTGCTCATCACCTACGTTCCAGGTCTGACGCTCTGGCTCGTCAGGATCGTCTTCGGTCCGGGCTAGCCGGCCCCGCATGGGCTATCGGGCCGCGACGCTGGGCTAGGTGAGGATTGAGTGCGCCCCCATGCGTTCAGCGATAGTCGGCCAGTGTCCCGTCCCAGGGGTAGATCGCCTTGGCGCCGCCGTTGCGGTCGACCCCGTAGAACATGACCTCGACCGACTCCGCATCGATCGTTACCAGCGCGAACCCGTGCTCGACGAATCCCTCGCGGTCGGGCAAGTCGGTTGCGATGTCGCGCAGGCCGCGGCCGCCGGCGCCTTGGATGATCTGCTCGAACCCGTCCGCCCGGGTATGCTCCTGGTGGTGGTCGTGCCCGGCGAAGAAGATCTGGATGCCGCATCGCTGGATGAGCGGCTCGAGCGCTGCCTGGATCTCCGGCGCGATGCCGGCCCCACCCTCTTCAAGGGCGTGCGGTCCGCTCGAACAGATCGGATGATGCGCGAACAGCAGCTTCCAGCCGCCGCCCGTGCACAGCGCCGACTCGAGCGCCGAGAGTTGTTCGTCGCGCGATCGCCTGAGCGCGGAGATCTTGAACGGGTCGTTTTCGCGGGCCAGGTCGAAGAAGA
>JASLOV010000244.1 GCA_030745285.1 Dehalococcoidia bacterium
ACCAGCCACGCCGGGCGGTGCGCTCTGCCGCGCCGCCTCGCCGTTCGGTGCGATCTTCCTCGCCACCCCGCAGTTCGAGGCCGGCGCCGGATGCGGATCAGCCGATCAGGTGTCCGGCCTGCGACGCGGAAGTCTCCGCGCAGGCCACGATCTGCCGGTTCTGCCGCGCCGAGATTCCACGGCCCGCGGCCATTGCCCGAGGTACGACGGACGGCCCCTACTGCACGCAGTGCGGCGAGCCCAGTCCGGCCGAAGCGAGATTCTGTGCCGCCTGTGAGGCTGCGATTCCCGAGGGCCCGCACGAGTAGGTCCGTGCTGTGGATCTCGGTGCCGCTGAACTTCGCCGCGCTCCGGGCCAGCATCGTCTCGCGCGGATTCATGGCGTTCCACCTCACCGACAGCGCGGCAGCCGCACGCCTGCCGCGCAGGGCACGACGGCACGATGGCGGCGAGTGTAGCGGCGCGCTCGCGAACTTCCTCGGCCGCGAATATTCACGATCGACTACGCTGTCGGTTCGAATTCGGGCCAGTGCAACTGCACAGCAACCAGGGGGGACAATGTTCATCGCGCAGAACCGTTTCAAGATGAACGCCGGCTTCGGCGAGCACTTCGAGCGCGCGCCTCAGCGCAGCCAGGTCGGCGAGGTGCCCGGCTTCCTCTTCACGGCTCGCCCCAAGGGCGACGACGAGGGCGTCTACATCAACCTCTCCGTCTGGGAGAGCCGTGAGACCTACGATGCCTGGCGCGAGTCGGACGCCTTCCAGCAGGCGCACGCCGGCGGCGGGCCGGCGCAGGGTGTGATGGCGGAGCCGCCGCAGTTGCTGCTCGCCCAGGTGCTCTTCAGCGAAGGCAGCCTCATCCCGGCCACCGCCTAGCTCGCCACCGTTCGGGGGGCCGCAGATGGAATTCGACCGCGAGGTGACGGCAGCGCTCGAGCGCATGTCGATCTACCTGCGCGAACGGCTCCGCGCACGGCTCGTGCAGCACGTCGAGGGCGAAGGGCGCGAGACCGTCGCCGCAGCCGACCTCACCGCCGTCCGCTCCGGCGGCATGGGCATGATGGGCCGCGGACAGCCGGACGAGCGGCTGCCGGACCGGCCGTGGCCCGCGCTCGCGGGCGCATACCGGCTGCTCGACGAAGCCGCCCCGTCGCCGTCTGCACGCTCGCGAGCGAAGACCTGGCGGACGAACTCGGCGAGCCGGCCGGGGTGGCGATCATCGGCCGCGCCTTCACGGAGAACCTGGGCGCGGAGAAGGTCGCCGTCAACGTCGTCGCGAACCCCGCGATCCGCACGCTCGTGCTCTGCGGCACGGAATCCCAACACGCGGTCGGCCAGACGCTGCGAGCGCTGCACAGCGACGGCCTGGACGGCGACGGCCGCGTCGTCGGGTCGGAGGGGCCGGTACCGATCCTGAAAAACTTCCCGACCGCGGCGCAGGAGATCTTCAGCGAGAAGCTGACGGTCGTCGACCTGATCGGCGAGGCCGACCCCGCCGTTATTCTGAGAGCGATCTCGGACGCCGTCGCCTCCGGCGAGGAGACCTGGCCCGAGACGTGGATCCCGCCCGCCGCGGTGCGCTCCTCAGTGGGGCGCAGCGCGGATGGGCCGCCCGGATGACCCCGCGGGTTTCATCCTGATCACCCTCGGACCCCACGGCGACCGCATCGTCGCCGAGCACTACTCTCGAGATGCGGAACTGCTGCACGTCGTCGCCGCGCCGGCGGCCGAGGCGGTCAGCCGGCAGCTCGTCGAGTGTGGCGCGCTCTCTGACTTGGGCCACGCCACGTACGCCGGGCGGGAGGCCCACAAGGCCGAGTTCGCACTTCAGCACGGTCTACCGTACGAGTAGGACCGCCCGCTCACTCTGCCGCTGGCGGGACGGCCCTAGCCGAACTCTCCAGACCCGGCGCAACGGGCGTCCGTCCACCGTGCGCTGCGGTACGCTGAATACCCTTCGCGCGTGTGACGGCGGGACCCGACGTTGAACCCCTGGCTACGAGAGACGTTCGCCTCGCTACGGGTACCCGCTTATCGGGTGCTCTGGTTCTCCGTACTGCTGAACTTCGCCGCGCTCTGGGCCAGCATCGTCTCGCGCGGATTCCTGGCGTTCGACCTCACGGACTCCGCCGCCGCCCTCGGGCTGCTCTTCCTCGGGTTTGGCCTGCCAATGCTCGTGCTCAGCCCGATTGGCGGGGTGATTGCCGATCGCTGGCCGCGCAAGACGGTCACCGTGATCTCGCAGTGGTCGTTCGCCGCGACGAACACGGTGCTCGCGGTGCTGGTACTGGCCGACGTGATCGAACTCTGGATGCTGTTCGCAGGGTCGATCTCCGAGGGCATCGGTGTCGCCCTCGGCATCCCCGCCCGTCAGGCGCTGATCGGCGACCTGGTCGATGACGACGACATCGGCAACGCCGTCGCACTCCAGCAGGTCTCGTTCAACGGCGTGCGCATCATCGCGCCGACGGTGGCGGGCCTACTGATCGCGGTCGACGCCGTCGGCATCGGCGGTGTGTACTTGCTGCAGTCCGTCGCCTACGCCGCCGCCGCGATGGTCGCGATGCGGCTGCCGAGCGTGGAGCCCCGCCCCGCGGAGAAGCACGTCTCGCCGCTGGCGGGCATCACACAGGGCATCCGCTACATCCGCGGCCGCCCCGCCATCCTCACGCTGGTGCTGTTCGCCTACGCGATCGAGATGACGGCCTTCAGCTACATGGTCTTCATCCCGGCGGTGGTCGACGACCTCTTCGATGGCGGCTCGGTCGCGCTCGGCGTGATGACGACCACGATCGCCGCCGGCGCGTTCGCCGCTTCGCTGCGCGTCGCCTGGCTCGCCGACCGTGCGAGCGGGTGGACGTTCCACCTGCTGGCGGCGCTGGTGTTCGGGCCGCTGCTGATCGCCTTCGCGCTCTCGCCGGTCTTCGCGGTGGCGCTGTTGATTGGTGTCGCCCTCGGCGGCGCCGAGACGGGGTTCCTCTCGATGAACCAGTCGCTTTCGATGCGCTTCTCGCACAGCGACTACTACGGGCGCGTGCAATCGGTGCTGCTCTTCGGCTTCGCGCTCAACGGCCTCGTCGGCTTCCCGGTCGGCCTGATCGCCGACATCGTGGGGCTGCGGCAGGCGATGGTCGGGCTTGGCGTCGCCTCGTCGGTGCTGGTGCTCCTCGTGCTGCTCTACTCGCGCCGCATCGACGCCCGCAGCGACGCCCATCCGTTCGCTGAGGCGGCGCCGGTCGAACCGTCGGCGGCGTCGTAGCGCGCCACCGCGACTGACCAAACGTCACTGAGACCCACATCGCTCCACGGCGCACCGGCGCGCGGTAGACTGCGCGCGCGCAGACCGCAGCCGTCCACGGCTGGGCCGCGACAGGCCGCGACGAGGAGATTCGATGCCCGACCCCTTGATGACCGACTACAGTGAGCAGATGAAGGCGTGCGCGGAGGCGATCGAGCTCGGCATCTCCGAGTACGTGCTGCCCTCCGAGCACCACACCCAGATCAACGGCATCGACTTCCACTACCTGGACTGGGGCAACGACCACCTCCCGCACGTCGTGCTGCTGCACGGCGGCGCACTGACGGCGCACACCTGGGACATGGCCTGCCTGCTGCTGCGGGACAAGTACCACCTCGTCACGCCGGACCAGCGCGGGCATGGCGACAGCGGCTGGACGTCCGACGAGCAGCTGGCGGGCGACAACAGCGGGCTGATGGCGGAAGACACGCGACAGTTCATCGACCATCTCGGATTCCATCACTTCACGCTCGCGGGCATGTCGATGGGCGGGATGAACTCGATCCGCTACGCGGCGGACCACCAGGAGCGGTTGGACGCGCTCTGCATCATCGACATCGCGCCGGAGACGATGCGCGTCGGCATCGTGGAGATGGAGCAGTTCCGCCAGGACACGGAGACGATGGACCGCTTCGAGGACTTCCTGAAGCGCGCCCAGATGATGGTGCCGCACCGCGCGCCGGCCCACCTGGAGTACAGCCTGCTGCACAGCCTGAAGCCGACGGAGGAGGGTCGCTGGACCTGGAAGCAGGACCATCGCGGCCGTCGCACCCCGGCCGCCGGCGCCCCCGAGGTCAGCGAGGATGAGATGCGTGCCGCCCGCGAGGCGAACGCCGACCGCATGTGGGACGACCTGAAGTCGATCAAGACGCCGACGCTGCTCATGCGCGGCGGCATCAGCAACGTGCTGGCGCTGGACGCCGCGGAACGGGTGGTCGAGGCGATGCCGGACTGCCGCCTGGTCGAGATCCCGGGCGCCGGGCACCGTGTGCAGGGCGATAACCCGAAGGACTTCGCCGCGGAACTCGACGCCTTCCTGTCGAAGACGCTGGCCTAGCCTCGCTCTCACCGGTCGAACGGCTGTGGGAGCGAGTAGCGCTCCACCGCGGGGGCTCCACAGCCACGTTCGGTGCGCTCGCGGCGATCACAGCCCTCGCCGCCTGGCTGCGTTTCGGCGACCTCGGCCGTGCCGGCATCGGCAACTACTTCTACGCTGCCACGGTGCGGTCGATGGGCGAGTCCTGGCACAACTTCCTCTTCGCCGCCTACGACCCGGCGGCGACGCTGATCATCGACAAGCCACCGCTGGCGCTGTGGCTTCAGGTCGCGTTCACGAAGGCCTTCGGCTTCGAGGGCACCTCCCTGATCTGGCCGATGGCGCTGGCCGGGACGCTGGCGGCGCCGCTGGCATTCGGCGCGGCGCGCCGCAGCCTGCCCCCCCACGGCATCGCCGCGGGACTGCTGGCGGCGATGCTGCTGGCCGTGCTGCCGGAATCCGTCGCCACGGCCAGGGACTCGACGATGGACGCGCTGATGATGGCGCTGGTCGCGGCCAGCGCCTGGCTGCTGGTCGCAGCCGTCGAGGGCCGAAACGGCCGCCTGCTGATCGCCTGGGCCGTGCTGATGGGCGTGATCTTCAACGTGAAGTACTTCGAGGGCTTCGTCGTCATGCCGGCGGCGGCGCTCTACATCGCGCTGCGCTGGCGCGGCCAGTGGCGCGCCCGGCTGCCGCTGGTCGTGCGCGCCGCCACCACGGTGGTCGCCGTCTCGCTGCTGTGGGTCGTCTTCGTGGAGTTCACGCCCGCGGCAGAGCGGCCGCTGGTGATGAACGACCGGTCGAACAGCGTCGTCTCGCTCGTCGCCCGCTATAACGGCATCGAGCGCGTCTTGCCCGGCGATGTCACGATCTTCGTGCCGCACGACCCGACCAACGAGAGCTCCGTCGATGCCTACGCCCGCGTCGCGGCGCACTTCGGCGTCGGCAACGCCGGGCCGGCACGACTGTTCGTGGGCGCGAACGGGCCGCTGCTCGGGATGCCGGCGGCGGTGGCGCTGCTCGGCGTCGCGGTCGTGCTGTGGCGGCGGCGCGACTGGCTCGACGGGCCCGGTGCGTTCTGGATCACGTGGGCGCTGACCGGCGTGCTGCTCTTCTCCTTCTCCAACCGTGCCGCGGCCCACTACACGGAGTCGTACGCACCGGCGCTCGCCGTACTCGGCGCGGTCGGCCTCATCGAGCTGTGGCGAGCGCGCCTCGCATGGCGGGGGGCGGTGGTGCCGCTGGCAACCGTCGCGCTGCTGGCGTTCGCGTGGGCATCAACGCGCGACTTCCCGCCGATCGCTGACCGCACCGAGCAGCTCGCGATGGCGGGAGCGGTCGCGGCGGCGGTCGCGCTCCTGCTCGGACCGGTCATCGCGAGGAATCTCGCCACCGCCATCGCGCAGGCGGTGGCGATCGGCGCCGTCCTGCTCGTGCCGCTCGTGACGTCCGACTGGGTTGCGTTCGACGCGCCACGAGGGGTCGGCATCACCCGCCCGAACCCGCTGATCTACGCGACGGCCGCCGACATCAGCCCGCAGCAGAATCGCAGCGTGCCGGCCGAGGTCGTGCTCGAGCTCACCGCCGGTGCCGGCAGCGGCGGAGGACCGCGCTACGACTTCGCGATCGATGGCATCAACCTCGCCGGCGAGGCGATCGCCTACAGCGGCGCGTCCGTGCTGCCGATCTGGAGCGAGTACGAGCGGCGGCCGGTGCTCGCGCGGGCCGAACTGGAGGCGGCGCTGACCGGCGGCGATGTCCCCTTCGTGCTGCTCGGCCGAGGCCGGGCCGGGGCTGGCTGGGCCGACGACGTGCTGGCCGTCGTGCAGCAGCACTGCGAGCTCGACCGCCGAGCCAACGTCGGGCGCACGTGGCTGCTGTGGCGCTGCGCCGGCGGGTAACCGGCTAGGTCGCGGTCGCCGCCTGCTCCTGTGTCGCTTCGGCGGAAGCCGTGCCCGCGCCATTCGTGCGGCCACGGTCGACATCGACCCGAGGTGTGTCATGCCGCGCAGCACGATGTGGTCCTTGAATTCCGGTTCGGCGGCCAGCCGCATCTCCGAATAGCGCTCGAGCAGGCGGTCAAAGGCGATCTGCCCCTCCGCCCGCGCCAGCGGCGAACCGAGGCAGTAGTAGTTGCCGCGAGCGAACGAGACGTGCTCGCGCGCGTCGCGGCCGAGGTCGAGCCGGCCCGGTGTCTCGAAGACGGCCGGGTCGTGGTTGGCCGCGCCGAGCAGCAGGATCACCTGCTCGCCGGCCGCAATCTTCCGTCCCCCGATCTCGACGTCCTCGATGGCGGTGCGGCCATCGGTCTGCACGGGGCTGTCGTAGCGCAGCATCTCCTCGACGGCGTTCTCCATCAGCTCCGGATTGTCGCGCAGCCGCTCAAGCTGGTCCGGATGGCGCAGCAGCGCCAGCAGGCCGTTGCCGATCAGGTTCGTCGTGGTCTCATTGCCGGCGACCAGCAGTAGCACGAGGGTGCTCACCATCTCCTCGCGCGTGAGCTTGTCGCCTTCCTCCTCGGCGGCGATCAGGGCGCTGATCAGGTCGTCCCGTGGTTCGGCGCGGCGCTGCTCGATGATCTCGTCGAAGTACTCGCGCAGTTCGGAGTTGGCCTTGAACGCGGCGACGTGCTCGTCCCGCCGGGTCGTCGGCTCGAGCTGACGGGCGACGGCGTCCGACCACTGCTCGAAGCGGGCGCGATCCCGCGCCGGGACGCCGAGCATCTCCGCGATCACAACCGTCGGCAGCGGGTCGGCGACCGCCGCCATGATGTCGATGCGGCCCTCGCCGGCCTCGTCCAGCAGTTCGTCGACCACGGCCTCGATGCGCGGGCGCATGCTCTCCACCTGGCGCGGCGTGAACGCCCTGTTCACCAGCGACCGCAGACGGGTGTGATCGGGCGGGTCCAGCCCCAGCAGGCTCGGCTCCTGAACCGCTCTGCGCAGCCGGTCGCGCGCCGCGTCATCGAGCCCGGCCGCCTCCAGCAGTCCGTCGAGCTGGCCGAGCTGGCGCTGGCGGCTGTAATTCGGCGAGCGGCGCTGGTCGCTTGAGAAGCGCCGATGGTCGCGCAGCACCTCATCGACGTCCGCGTGCCCCGAGAGCACCCAGCCCTGCATCATCGACGTGCGGTGGACCGGGTCCTTCGCGCGCAGGTCGTCGTAGATCGGGTACGGGTCGGCGTGCAGCCGCGACGAGAGCGGGTTGTAGCTGATCCCGCTGGCGCGGCGCTCCCGCCAGAGCATGTAGCGAATGACCAGCGAACGCACCGGCCGCAGCGCGAGCAGTCGCGCAAGTATGCGGTTCATGACCGCTCCCCTCCCAAAGCCATGCCGCCGGGCAAGTCCGGCGTGGTGCGATCCTACCTCCCGCGCCCCGGTCGCCGCACCTGCGGCTCAGGCGGGCTCCGCCGACCAGGAGATACCGGCCTCGCGCAGCCGCTCCAGCGCATCGGCGTCGTAACCAATTTCGGCGAGAATGGCCGCGGTGTGGTCCCCGCCCAGCGAGCCCGGGCCGTAACGACCGGGGGTGGCATCGAGGGTGACCATCGGCCCGTGGCGGCGGATCGTGCCGTACTCGCCGTGCTCGACCAGCGGCGCGAAGTCGTTGGCGAGCACGTGCTCGTCATCGATCCAGAAGTCGCCCAGCCCCGCCGCGTCCGCCCGCACGCAGCCGACCCCGGCCGGCACGAGCATGCGCTCCCAGTCGTCCGCATCCAGCGTCGCGAAGATGTCCGAGAGTTCAGCGATCAAGGCGGCGTCGTGCTCGGCCCTGGCCTCGGCGCTGGCGAAGCGTGGGTCGAGGCGGAGGTCGCTGCGAGGCACGGTGTCGCAGAGCGCACCCCAGCCGGCCTCGTCCTGCACGCTCAACAGCACCCAGCCGTTGCGCGCCGGGTAGAGGCGGCAGAGCGCCCCCAGCCCGAAGACCTCGGCATCCAGCCGCTCGCGCGGCGCCTTCCCTTCGTACGAGATGAAGTCGTCTGCGTTGGCGTAGGCATTTGCGCCGAGCATGTCGATGAAGACCTGCTGACCCTCACCGGTGCGCTTGCGTGCGTAGAGCCCGAGCAGCGCCGCGGAACCGACCACCATGGAGGTGTTCGGGTCCGGGTTCACCTCGTTGGCGCGCATCAGCCAGCGGGCGGCGGCGCGAACCTCGCCCAGCTCGTCGCAGAAGTCGGGCGGCATGCCGGAGCCGGCCTGGAACAGCGCCCCGCCGGTCGCCGCGCCGGCGATCGGGTGCGTCGACGGGCGGTGCGCGCCCGGGCCGTCGGGCCCGTAGCCGTTCACCGAGAGGTAGATGATGTCCGGCTTGATCGCGCGAGCGGACTCGTAGTCGATGCCCAGCCGCTCCGGCACGCCGGGGCGGTAGTTGTGAATGATCAGGTCGGCCTTCGCGATCAGGCGGTGGACGGCCTCGCGACCCTCGTCCGACCGCAGATTGAGCCCGATGCTCTCCTTGCTGACGTTCGTCTTCGCCGCGCTGACGCCGGCCCCGCGGCCCAAGCCCATCGTGCGGTACGGATCGCCGCCCGGCGGCTCCACCTTGATCACCCGCGCGCCGAGATCGCCGAGGAACGAGACCCCCAGCGGCGTGGCGATGATCGTCGAGAACTCGAGCACGGTGACGCCTTCGAGCGGGTGCGCGGGGGCGTCGCCGTTGGACGACTGCGCCGGGGCTCGCCAGGCCATCCGCGGCGCTTCGCCCATCACCTCGGCCGTGTGCTCGCCGGGCTCCGGATCCGCGCCGCCGGGCGTCGCCGGAGTGGCCGTGAGGCGCGCGACCGGCCCGATCTGGCGCATCGCCCCCAGGCGGGGGTGCTGCACCTCGATCACGTGGCCGTTGCTGATGAGGTCGGGATCGTCCATCGCCTGCTGGGTGGAGACGAAACGGGTGGCGGCGACGGAGCCGTTGTCGACGAAGGCCTCCATCCACTCCCCCGGGTCGCGCTCGCGCATGCGGGTGAGCATGCGGTCCCGCAGCGCCTCGCGCGCCTCCTCCGTCCAGGTGCCGCCCGGCCCCTGGTACTGCTCCTCCGCCAGCACTTCCACGAGGTCCGAGGCGGTGAGGAAGGCCTCGAAGAGGTGCTGCAGCAGGTTGCCGAGCTGGATCCAGCTCCCGTCCTTCGTCTGCACCGGGTGGTAGTTGAGCGTCGGCATGAAGCCGCCTCGCGCCATCAGCACGTCGACGGGCGGGAAGTCCTCCGGGTTGTCGCGCGAGAGCTGGGAGTAGAGCAGCGCGCGCAGGTCGTAGGGCAGCATCCCCTGCAGCAAGCTGGTCTCCACGAGCTGGCCGCGGCCGAGGCGCTCCCGTGCCAGCAGCGCGGCGAGGATGCCGTGCACCGCCGCCTGCGAGGAGGCGTGCGTTGCCACACGCACGGCGGCGAAGGCCGGGCCCTCTCGCTCCGGCAGCCCCGTGAATGAGTTCATGCGCGCGGACTTCGCGGCCACGATGCGTTCGTCCGCCGGGTACTGCGCGTACGGTCCCTTCGGCCCGAACCCGGTGATCGAGCAGTAGACGAGCCCGGCGTTGAGCGTCGAGAGCGTCTCGTAGTCCGCCGCGAACTGTGAGGCCGCCCCCGGGGCGTACGAGGCGACGACGACGTCCGCGCCGGCGACCAGTGCGTGCAGCCGCCCCCGGTCCGCCTCTGCCGTGAGGTCGAGCGTGACGCTGCGCTTGCCGCGCAGCCACATTGGAGCGGCGGCCTGGCTGCGGATCGGGTCACCGTCGGGCGATTCGACCTTGATCACGTCCGCGCCGAAGTCGGCGAGCACCATCGTGGCGACATTGCCGGGCTGGCCGGTGCTGATGTCGATCACCCGCAGGTCGTCGAGCGGACCGGTCACTGCAATCTCCTCATCCAGTTCATCGTTCGCCGTCGAGCCACGCGATGCAGCGGTCGAGGACGGCGCGCACGTTGCGCACGATGGCGGCGCGGCGCTCGCTGCCCTCTGCGACCCGCTTCAGTTGTTCGTCGCCAAAGTATCGGTCGCGATACTCGCGAGGGTCGATCCAGCGGAAACCGGCGTGCTCGTCGCTGATCACGACCTCGCCGTCCGGACAGTCGCCGGCGTACGTCGCCTGCAGCGACTGGTGGCCGTAGACATCCATCGGCACGAGCCCGATCAGCGTGAGCGGGCCGGATGGCCGCAGCCCGGCCTCTTCGAACAGCTCCCGCGCCGCGGACTGCTCCGGGACCTCGCCCTCATCGACCTGCCCGCCCGGAATGGCCCAGGCGCCGACCATCTCGCCGAGCGCTCGCTTGAGGATCAGGATCTTGCCGTCCCGCAGCGCGTAGACGGCGCCGGACATGCGAAAGAGCGGCAGGTTGAAGTCACCATCGTCCGTCGTCACGCTGCCTCCGCCGCTGGCCGGGCGCCCTCTCGGGCGGTCGGCGGCGGAATCATACACGGCGGCCCCGTCTCTCAGCGACGCGGCAGTAACACCTCAGCGGCGGCCTCCCGCCAGCAGCGCCGCCTCCGGCCTGCGACGCAGCGCCAGCATCGCCAGCGTGCCCAGGGCGGGACCGGCGGCCAGCATGGCGAAGGCCGGGCCCCAGCCGGCGGCCGATTCGATCAGCGGCACCGCTCGGATCGTGACGGCGGTGAGCAGGAAGCCGAAGCCGGTCTGCAACGCCAGCGCGGAGCCACGGTAGCGCTCATCGGCAAGCTCGGTCATCGCCGCGGAGAACTGCGCGGAGTCGGCGACCACGGTCGCTCCCCACAGCGCCGCGAGCACGGTGACGAGTACCAGCGAGGCGGGCGTGAAGCCGATCACCGCCGCCGCCGCGCCGCTCCCCACCATCACCACGGAGGTCACAAGCGTGCGCCCGTAGCGCTCCGCGAACGCGCCGGCGACGACGCACGAGGCCGCGCCGAGCGCAAAGACCCCGAAGGCGGCGACGCTGCCGGCCGCGAGCCCGACGAGCGGCAGTTCGCGTCCCTCATAGACCTCCGCCAGGAAGACCGGGAGCCAGGCCCACATCGCGTACAGCTCCCACATGTGGCCGAGGTAGCCGCTCAGCGCGAGCAGCGGGGCGCGGCCGGAGATGCCGCGCCAGAAGTGGGCGAGCCGCACCTGCGGCGGTGTCGAGTGGTACGGGCCGTCTTCGACCGCCCACCACATCGCCAGCCCGCCCGTCGCCGCCAGCGCGCCGGCCGCCAGCATCGTCAGACGCCACTCTCCCTCCAGCAGCGCTCGCATCAGGTGGGGCGAGCCTGAGCCAAGCGTGAGCGCGCCGATCACGACGCCGAGCGCCAGCCCGCGCCCGCTTCGGTACCAGCCAGAGACGACGTGCATCGCCGGCGGGTAGACGCCGCCGAGGAAGACGCCGGTGAGGAAGCGCGCCAGCAGCCAGACGGTGAAGTGGTCGCTGCCGATCGGCGCAATGTTCGCCAGCGCCGCCAGCACGGCCGCGATCGCGAACAGCCGGCGGGCGTTCATCCGTTCCGTGAGGTTGGCGAGGGCCGAGAGCAGCGTCCCGGCGACGAACCCGAACTGCACGGCGATCGTGAGCCACGCCAGCTCGCCATCACCGAACCCGAACTCGCTGCCGAGCGCCTCCGAGATGGCGTTCGTGCTGAACCAGACCGTGAGCGCACCGAGCGTCGCCAGCGCGACCACGGCGAGCATGCGACGGCGGCGCGCTGCTTCCGCGGGCGCGAGCTGATCGGTCGACGCGACCGCGCCCGCCCCTGCGCTCACAGCACCGCCTCGAATCTCGCCTCAGCCATGCCGACAGCCTGCACCAGCACCGCCCGCGTCGACGCGATCCCCGTCACGCAAGGCGCGGCCTCATCGGACGGCGACCACCATCTCGTCACCGGGCAGCGCCAGCGCGGTGCGTCCGATGTCGGCCACGGTCTGCTCGAACGAGGGCGCGACCTCCGCCATCCCGTCGCTCGCCAGCAGGTCGCGGGCGAAGTGCCGGCCCAGCTCGCCCGGGTGTGCGGTACCGCGGGCCTGGCTGAACCCCGCCGCCCGCAACGCGGCGACGAGCCACGGCGTCGTCCAGCGGCGCAGCTCGAGCACGGTGCTGTCCAGCGCCAGCGGGGCCAGTCGCCTCAGCAGCGGCACCCCCAGCGCCGCCCACGGCCCCTCCAGCAGCGTCTCGCCGTAGGCACGCGGCGCCTGCGCGGCGGTCATCAGCGCGTCGCTGTGCAGCCGCTCCGCCTCGCCACCGGCCGGCAGTACGAGCGTGTAGCGCCGCTCCAGCGGCGGTTCCTGCACGCGCCGCGCGTAGCTGTAGACCAGCACGCGCTCACCCTTCCCGGCCTCCCGACTCACCGCCCGCCGGCGTCCGCCCCACAGGTTCACCGTCTCGAACTCGGGAGCGTCCAGCCGCCCCCAGTTCTGGTACGAGACGCGCAACACGCCCCCCGGCCGCAACACCCGCGCGATTTCCGCGAACACCGCCTCGGGCGAATCGGTCTCCTCGAGCGAACTCGCCGCCACGGCGCCGTCGAAGCTCCCGGCGGCGAACGGCAGCAGTGCGGCGTCGGCCTGCGCGAAGCGAGCGTTCGCCAGCTCGAGCCGGGCCGCGTTAGCGGTGCAGACGGCCGCCCGCACCGCCGAGGGGTCGACGCCCACGACGTCGAGTTCCGGTCGCGAAGCGGCCAGCGGCAGCGACGGCCAGCCGTCGCCGGGGCCGATGTCGAGCACGCGCGCCGCTCCTGCCGGCATCGCGGCGGCGTAGTCGGCGATGCGGGCGGCATCGGCCCAGTGTCCCTCGCTCAGCGGGCTGTACGGCACATAGACGAAGGAGAGCTGGCGGTTGCTCTGGCTCGGCTGCAGCTCGTAGATCGCGCGCGCCGACTCCCGCCGCCGCGGCGGGGCGTGCTCACGCAGCCACGCCTCGATCTCGCTGAACGGTGGTTCGGGCAGTCCAGGGGCGTTGACCATCGACTGATGGTACGTGCGCACACGCGGCAGGGGCGCCTTGCGGCGCCCCTGCCTGTCCCTGCGCGGCCCGCCGTTACGCGTCGACGCGCGCGGAGGCGCTGCCCTTCACGACCTCCTCGTCCTTCTGGTTCGTCGTCGATACGGCCAGGTCGATGAAGTGCTCGCCGCCCTCTTCGCGCACCGCCTCGACCGTGGCCGTGGCGGTGAGGGTGTCGCCGGGGAAGACCTGTCGCGAGAAGCGCACCCCGAACTTCGTGAGGCGGCCGTCTCCCACGTAGTTCGTGAGCATGCGGCCGGTCATGCCCATGGAGAGCATGCCGTGGGCGAAGACGGTCGGGTAACCGCCGACCTCCTTCGCGAATACCTCGTCGGAGTGCAGCGGGTTGTAGTCCCCGGAGGCCCCGGCGTACTGCACGATCTGCGTGCGGCTCAGGTCCTCGGCGACGACCTCGCTGAAGCTGTCGCCCTCGTTCAGTTCACTTGCGTTCAATGCCATGACGTTGCCCCCTACTGCTCGACCACGCGCTCGGTGCGCACGCCGACGGAGCGTGCGGTGATCACCAGCTCGCCGCCCTGGTCGCGATACTCGGTGATCGACTCGGAGAAGGTGAGTTTTCCGCCGCGACGGCCCTCGCGCTCCCACGTCTCACCGGGCTTCTGCTCCCACGTCAGCACGTCGCCCGGCTTGAGCTGGCGGTGGTACTCGTAGTGCTGCTCCGCGTGGAGGCCCGTGCCGCCGCCTCCTCCGCCTCCCCCACCATCGCCACCACCGCCCGAGCCCACGCCGGCGGCGGCGTTGCTGCCGCTGGGGGCGGAACCCGAGCCGAACCAGCGCTCGCCGAGCCTGGGCCGCAGGAAGTAGTCCGCATCGAACTGCGCGCTGGCCTGCACGAAGGTCGGAGGGGCGATCATGCCGCCGGGTTCCGTCGTCTTCGCGTATTCCTCGTCCGAGTAGATTGCGTTCGCGTCGCCGACCGCGCGGGCGAACATCATGATGTGCCCCGCCTCGACCGGGAATTGCCGCTCAGCCATACATGCCTCCGTGATGCTTCCCCGGGGGGTACCCGGAGTCTCCGGACCTTCGCCGGCGCGCCATTGTAGCCACGCCGCACCCGACCCGCGATAGCGGCGAAGGTCCCGCGCGGCCCCACGATCCAGCCCCACGATCGAGGAGGCGCCCGCGGCCGCGGGGACGTTGTGACTAGGGGAGCACGCCTGTGTCCCGCAGCAAGCGGAGCGTGCCTTCGAGGTCTTCGAGGCGGCCGAGATCGAGTTCGACCGGGCGCAGCTCGGCGATCGAGCGCAGGTCCGCGTTGGCTTCGACGCCGGTGACCAGCGGATATTCGTAGGTCTCTTCCGTGAAGTAGCGCTGCGCCTCCGCGCCCAGCAAAAAGCGCAGCAGCGCGGCGGCGTTGTCGCGATCGTCGGAGGAGTCGAGGATGCCCGCCCCGGCGACGTTGATCAGCGTCCCCACATCACCCGGTGCGGTGTAATAGTTGCGCGCGCCGAAGCCCTCACCCTCCTCGGCGAGGAAGCGGTGCAGGTAGTAGTGGTTGACGAAGCCGACATCGATCTCCCCGACAGCGGCGGCGGCCACGATCGGCGTGTTCTTCGAGTATTCGGCGGCGTCGTTCGCCTTGATGCCCTCCAGCCACTCGCGTGCCGCGTCCTCGCCGAGCGAGAGCCGCAGCGCCGTCACGAACGCCTGGAACGACCCGTTCGAAGGCGCCCAGCCGATGCGCCCCTGCCATTGCGGGTCCGTAAAGCCGAGGATCGAGTCGGGCAGATCCGCCGGGTCGATGCGGTCGGTGTTGTACACGACCGTGCGGGCGCGGCCTGAGAGCCCCACCCAGCGGCCCGCGGCGGAACGGAATGCGGCCGGGACCAGCTCCAGGATGTCGCCGTCGATCGCCCCGAACAGCCCGGCCGCCTCCACGGCGCCGAGCGCGCCCGCGTCCTGCGCGATGAAGACATCGGCGGGGCTACGGCCGCCCTCTTCGCGCAGCATCGCGGCCAGCTCCGCGCTGCTGGCGTACTTCACGCGCACGTCGATGCCGCTGTCCGCCGCGAAGCGTTCGAGGATTGGGCCGATCAGCTCCTTGCTGCGGCCGGAGTAGATGGTGACGGACTCCTCGCCGCCGCCACAGGCGGCTGCCAGCAGCACGATCAACAGGAAGCCGGCCAGCACCAGGCCAGGGGTCACAGGACCAGCGGCTCGCCTATTCAACGATGACTTCCAATCGCATGCCGAGAGCAAAGTGGTCCTCGATCCTTCCGTTGGGCTCGATCTCGCGGATGAGGCAGGCGAAGAGGTAGGTACCGGGTTCGAGGTCGTAGACGGCCTCGCGAGCGGTGCTGGGCGCGATGCCCTCGATCTCCATCAACTCGTCGCCCTCCTCCGTCGTCCCTCGCAGCAGCACGAGTTCGTGCACGTCGTGGCCGTCGTTGCGGGTGAGGAACCGAGTCCTTCCGGCGGAGAGGCGCCGCGGGGCGATGACGGCCCATTCCGTAAGGATGGTCTCAACGGTCTGCTCATACCCGCTCAGCGTCCCGACCAGCGCCCCGCTCTCCGCCCCTCCGGGCACGGGGTCGCCTGCGGGCACGGGATCCGTGCTCACCGCTGCTCTATCGGCGGCTCCATCGGCTGCTCCGCCGATCTCGGTGACCGTGCCGGGCTCGTCGTCGCAGGCAACGGCGATCAGCCCGACGGCGGCAGCGAGCAGCGGCAACACGAGGTGACGGAACGGCTGGACCAGCTGGGATCCGATCGGTTCGCTCCTCGGGCAGGCGATGTGCGTGATGCGCGGGGCCGGTTCGCTGCCGACCTCGACAGTTCGACGGGCACCGCGATGACATTAGGTTATCCTAATGTTCATCCATAGTCCCTACGGGCATCATGAGGCACTAGTGACTAACGTCACTTCTTTCGCGGAAATTCGGGCGAAATCGCTGATTTCTCAGCTCGACTCGTCGACCCAGACTCTCCGGGCAGTCTGCATGCCCAGGATCACCTCACGACCATCAAGCTCGATCGTCACGGTGTCGCGGAGCGGCGCGTGCTCCCGCATTCCCACGGTGACGCCCGGGTGCAGCCCTTCCTGGTCGAAGAACTGAAGCAACTCCTCGTCTTCCTCGAAGACGCGCTCGATGTGCGTGGAGTCGCCCGTCGCCATGTCGGCCAGCCGGCGCTCGGAGAGCCGGGCATCCGGGGAGACGCCCGGGATCGGATAGCCGAAGGGCGACCGCGCCGGGCGCCCGAGGCGTTCAATCAGCAACGGCTCGGTCACCGACGAGATGGCGTGCTCGAAGAGGTGCGCCTCCTCGTAACCGCGCCACCACTCCAGCTGAAACACCTCGACGAGCAGGCACTCCGCCAGGCGGTGACGTCGCACCATCTCCTCCGCGCGTTCCACGCCGGACGGCGTCAGCGCGATGCGCTTGCGGGCGTCCACCTCGATCAGCCCGGCCCGGGAGAGCCGCGAGAGCATCCCGGAGACCGTGGGCGGGGTCAGCCCGAGCCGCTCCGCGACACGAATGGCGATGACGTCTTCGCCCTCGTCGTTCCCCAGCCGGTAGATCGTCGTCAGCGCATCGTCTACCGCGACGTTGGTGACCTGCTTCGGCATCCCAACCGGCTCCCTGCCCGCGGCGCGCGTGCTCAGCGCGGTCTGATCGCGCAGCGCATGGTGGCATGATACCGATGCGCCCGGTCACGATCGTGCAGAACCGGCTCGCCGCAATGCGAGCAGGGCGAGTACGGGCGACGCGTCGCTGTCCGCCACAGCAGGCGGCTACCTCAGAACAGGCCCCCGGTGCGGAGCGCGCGCTCGATCCCGTAGATGATCAGCAGCACGACCGACCCCGCGATCCACTTCCAGTAGAAGCGGCCGGGCTCTTCAAGCAGGTTCACCGGCCCGCCCCGTCGCTCGCACGGTCGTGCACGCCGGACGAGCCGGCGCAGTCGCGATCGCGGCTACGACTTCGGTTCGAAAACGATCGCGTGCACATCGGTCTCTCCGATGTTCTGAACACGGTGTGTCCACGCATCATGCAGCAGGACGAAGCCATCCGGGATCTCAAGTTCATCCGAGTTGCCGTCCGGCAGGTGGATCCTCACCTTGCCGCCGGTAATGAAGTAGGCGGCTTCGTTCGGGTACGAGTGCTCGTTGTCGGACTCACCCGCCTTCACGATCATCTCGACGACGCGCACCTCGTCGTTCTCGCTCAGGATCTTGTAGTTGTCCGGTGAGGCTTCGGTCGTATCGATATCCGTCACGGGTTCCCCTCTTCTCAGAGTTCTTAGAAGACGTCTGGCTCGATGTGGACAGGCGGGGATGATAGCGGAGCGAGTCAAGTCGCGCTCTGACAGAGTCGCCTCGCGATCGGCGCGCGACTCTCATCGACGGCGCTGGTACGCTCGATCCTCTCCTGGCGCAGACACACGAGGGGGCTCAGTGACCGCTGCGTTCCGCATGCGCGCCGCCCGCTCGGCGGCTCGAAGCTGGCCGCCCGTCCTGCTTTGGGGCAGCGCACTGGCCGCCGCCACCTTCTGCGCAATACCGCCTGTCTACCTGATGATCCGTGCCGGGCAGGACCCGGCGGCCGCGCTCGACGCGATCCTCGCCAGCTCGACGCTGCCGCTCGCCGCCCGCACCTTCGCCCTCACCGCCGCCGTCACCGCGCTGGCTACCGCGATCGCGCTGCCGATGGCCTGGCTGACGGCGCGCACCGACCTGCCGGGACGGCGCGTGCTGCGGGTGCTGGCGCCGCTGCCGCTGGCGGTCCCGTCCTACGTCGGCGCGCTGGTCGCGATCTCCGCGCTGGGACCGCGTGGCCTGCTCCAGCAGGCGCTGGAACCGGCCGGGGTCGAACGTCTGCCCTCGATCTTCGGCTTCTGGGGGGCGACGGCCGTACTGGCGCTCTTCACCTACCCCTACCTGCTGCTGACGCTGCTCCCCGCCGTCGCCGCGCTCGACCCCCGGCTCGAGGAGCTCTCGCTCGGCTTCGGTCGCGGGCGCTGGGAGACCTTCCGCCGCGTGACCTTGCCCCAGCTTCGACCGGCGCTGACATCGGGCGGGCTGCTCGTCGCGCTTTACGCGCTGGCCGACTTCGGCGCCGTCTCGCTGCTGCGATTCGACTCCTTCACGAGGGTGATCTTCCTCCGCTACGAATCGAGCTTCGACCGCGGCGGCGCGGCCGCCCTGGCGCTCGCTCTGGCCGTGGTCGCCCTCGCCATCGTCGCCCTCGAGGTCTGGACCAGGGGGCGGGCGCGATACCACAGCGCGCACGGCTCCACCCGCCCGGCGGAACGCATTCCGCTCGGTCGCTGGCGATGGCCGGCGCTGGGCTTCGTGGTGGCGGTGCTCACGCTGGCGCTCGCCGCACCGATCGGCGTGCTCGGCTACTGGCTGGTGCGCGGCATCGGCGCGGGCGAAGTGCTCGAGGGCGTCTGGGGCGCGGCGTTCGACTCGCTGCTGGCGTCGGCGCTGGCGTCGGCCGGCGCGGGCGCGATCGCGCTGCCGGTCGCGCTGCTGGCGGTGCGTCATCCGCGTTTCCCACTCACCCGCCCGACGGAGGTGCTGGCGCACACCGGCTTTGCCCTGCCGGGACTGGTGGTCGCGCTGGCCTTCGTGTTCGCGGCCATCAACTTCGGCCCGCTCTACCAGTCGCTGGCGGTGCTGATCGCCGCCTACGCGCTGCTCTTCCTGCCGCAGGCGCTGGGTGCGACGCGCGTCGCGCTGCTCCAGATCAGCCCCTCGATGGAAGAGGCCGCTCGCGGTCTCGGGCGGCCGGCGAGCCGCGTGCTGACGACGATCACGCTCCCGCTCGCGCGACCGGGCATCCTCGCCGGCGCGGCGCTGGTCTTCCTGACGACGATGAAGGAGCTGCCGGCGACGCTGATCCTCGCGCCGATCGGCTTCGAGACGCTGGCGGTGCGTGTCTGGAGCGCCTCGAGCGAGGCGTTCTTCGCCCGCGCGGCACTGCCGGCGCTGCTGCTGATCGCGCTCTCCGCCATCCCGCTCTTGCTCCCGGCCCTCTCCCATAGGCGACAATCGACGCGATGAGCGAACCGCGATGACCGAACACCCCGCACCGGCGGTCGAGGCCCGGGGCCTGCGCCGTACGTTCAACGGCGCCGTCGCCGTCGATGACCTCTCGCTTGAAGTGGCCGAGGGCGAACTCTTCGCACTGCTCGGGCCCAGCGGCTGCGGCAAGACGACGGCGCTGCGTATCATCGCCGGCTTCGAACCGGCCGAGGCCGGCACGCTCAGCCTGCACGGCCGGCTGATGGTTGATCGCACGACGAACGTGCCGCCCGAGCGCCGCGGCGTCGGCATGGTCTTCCAGGACTACGCGCTCTTCCCCCACATGTCCGTCGCCGAGAACGTCGCCTACGGACTCGACGATGGCGGCCAGCGGGCGCTTCGCACGGAGGAGGCGCTGGCGCTCGTCGGACTCACTGGTCTCGGCCGGCGCGGCGTGCATGAGCTCTCCGGCGGCGAGCAGCAGCGCGTCGCACTGGCACGCGCTCTGGCCCCCCGGCCGCAGCTGCTGCTGCTAGACGAGCCGTTTTCCAATCTCGACCCCTCGCTGCGCTCGCAGGTGCGTACGGAGCTGCGAGGCGTCATCGAGCGCGCGGGCATCTCGGCGCTGCTCGTCACCCATGACCAGGAAGAGGCGCTCTCAATCGCCGGTAGCCTCGCGTTCATGTGGAAGGGCCGCATCGATCAGGTCGGCCGTCCGGACGAGGTCTACCGCGAGCCGGCGACGGTGCACGCCGCCCGCTTCATCGGCGACGCCAACATCTGGAGCTTCCCTGCGGAGGGCGGCCGCGTGCACACCCCGCTCGGCGATTTCGCGGCGCCGGACGGCGCATCGCACTGCGCCGTGGTGGTGCGGCCGGAGGACCTGCAGGTGCAGGCGGGCGGCGCCCGCGGCGAGGTGATGCAACGCCAGTACTACGGACACGACCAGGTGCTGTTCGTACGGCTGGAGGGCGGGACCGAGTTACGGGTGCGGCTCGCCCCCCACGAACGGCTGGGCGGCGCCGGTCCGATCGCGCTCGGCCTGCGTCGCGACCCGCTCGTGCTGGCCGACGATGGCCCAGCAAATCGCCCGGACGATGGCGCCGCAGATGGCCCGGAAGATGGCTCGGACTGAGGCGATGACCACCCAGCCGCCGGCGATCAGCCCGGGCCACGTCGAGGTCGAGGAACCCGATCTCGCTCTCGCGCCGCTCTACCACCTGATCCTGCTCGACGACGACGATCACACGTACCAGTACGTGATCGAGATGCTCGGCAAGGTCTTCGGCTACGGCCGCGAAAAGGCGTTCGCGCTCGCCTCGATCGTGGACGGCGAAGGGCAGGTCGTGCTCGAGACGGCCGCCTACGACGTCGTGACCGGCCACCAGCAGCAGATCCACGCCTTTGGCCCGGACGAGCGCATCCCGCGCTGCAAGGGCTCGATGTCGGCGATCGTCGAGGAGGCGAACACTCCCGGAACGAGCTAGCCAGCCAGCCGGCTACTTCGTCAGCTCGAGCGTCAGCGCCGTGCCGGGGTTTGTGACGCCGTCACTCTCACCCAGCAGCACGATCTCGGCCCGCATCGCGCCGCGTTCGATCTGCAGCAGCGCCGCCGTGCCGAGTCGAGTCTCCTTGTGGTGCGGCAGGTTCGGGCTTCCGGAGTTGAGGATCACGACGCCGTCCTGCTGCTCGAGCTGCTCGACGTGCGTGTCGCCGGCGATCAGCCC
>JASLOV010000245.1 GCA_030745285.1 Dehalococcoidia bacterium
GCCGTCGCCGCGGCAGGCGGACCTGATGATCGTGGCCGGCACGGTGACCTGGAAGATGGCCCCGGCGGTGCGCCGCGTCTACCTGCAGATGGCGGAGCCGAAGTGGGTGATTTCGATGGGCAGCTGCGCCACCATGGGCGGCCCTTTCGCCTACGGGTACTCCGTGCTGCCGGGCGTGAACCTGATCACCCCGGTCGATGTCTACGTACCCGGCTGCCCGCCTCGGCCGGAGTCGCTCCTGCACGGGCTGATGATGTTGCAGGACCGCATCCGCGAGTACGGCGTCGAGGGCAAGCGTATGGCGCCGGAGCCGGACGGCGATTTCTCGCGCTACCTGCCCGAGGGCGACCCGCTGCGCACGGAGCTGGAGTCGCTCTTCCCTCCCTTCACCGGCCTGGACGACCCGAACCGGCTCGTCGGCGGGCACCCGCTCGCGCAGCAGTAGGTTGCCTCGCAGCGTCAGGTTGCGACAGGCCCGGGCGGGGCATCTTTCGACGTGCTCAGGACGAGCGATGATCGGCTCCTCGAGATCCCCGAGCCCTCCTCGCGCGCGAGTTTCCGAAGCGTTCGGTTGACAAGGGGCGGGTCTGCTCGCAGGATCGCCGCCACCTGATCGCCGGACGAACCCGAGGGAGACTCGATTGAACATTCAGACCGTTGTGCAGCGCCTGCTGCGTCCCGCCGAGACCGCCTACGCGCACTGCGATATCCCGTGCGGTATCTACGACCCGGGCACGGCCCAGCTGGCCGCGGAGTCGGTCGAGAAGATGATGACGTTGATGGCCGACGGCGACGCCTCGGACATCAACTCGCAGGCGCGCTACATCGCCATCAAGGAGCTGAACGCGGAGGCCGTGAAGCACGAGGTGCGGATCATCTGGGGCGACTTCATGAAGCCGCCCGACCTGGCGACCACGCCTGACTTGCACGATGTGGTGTGGGAGATCATGCGGCTGGGATCCGCCTGCCGGCAGGGCACGAACGTCGATGACGCGAAGGCGCTGCGCGCGAAGGTCGACGAGTTCGCCGGCATCTTCGCGAAGGTGAAGGCCACCCGCTAACGGCCATTCAAGAGCCGGGAGAGCAGCGGCGGCCCCGTCGAGCGTCCACGAGCGCGCTGGCGGCGGCCGCCGCCTTGCTGCTCGCGCTGGTCGTCGTGCGCTGGTTTCGGCGGGCGTTCGTCGCCGTCGAGGTGGCGGGCGAGTCGATGACGCCGGCGCTGCTGCCGGGCGAGTACCTGCTGCTGCGGCGGGCGCGACTGCCGGAGGGCGAAACAGTCTTCGGCCGCATCGTCGCGACCCGGGACCGCAGCGGGCGGTTGTTGCTGAAGCGCGTCATCGGGCTGCCAGGCGAGTCGCTGCGCGTCGGGGCCGAGGTGCAGGTCAACGGCCGGGTGCTGATCGAGCCCTACGCCAACGGAGAGAGTGCCGTCGCGCGGTACCGGGGCGTGCAGCGGCTGGGGGCGGGCGAGCATTTCCTGCTGGGCGATCACCGCGACGCCTCCACGGACAGCCGCGACTTCGGCGCCGTCCACCACTCGCGCATCGAGGGTGTGGCGGTCTACCGCTACTGGCCGCTCGGCCGCGGCGGGCGGCTGCGACGGCCTCGCCGGCGCTTTGCGGCGGCGGAGTAGCGGGGCGGGCGCCGGTCAGGGCGGGCGCTGGTCAGGGCGGGCGCTGGTCAGGGCGTGACGGTCAGCGTGCCTTCCATGCCGGCACCGCGGTGGCCGGGGACGTTGCAGAAGAAGCTGTAGGCGCCGGGCGCGCTCACCCGCAGCAGAAGCTGCCCGCTCTCGCCACCTCGGAGCGAGAGGTGGACATCGAACTTGCCGCGACGCTGCTGACCGGAGGCGGAGACATCCGCTGCAATCTTCCTGATCGTGAAGTCGTGATCGAGGCGCCCGCTGTTTTCCAGCACGATGGCGACGATCGCCCCGGCGGCGACCGAAAGCTCGTCCTCGCCGAACTTGATGTCGAGCAGCTCAAGGGCCAGGGACGCCTCGGGATCGAGCCCGGTGAGCACGTCGACGATCGGCTCGGCCGGCCCGTCATCCCCACACGCAGTCGCCAGCAGCGCGAAGACGATGATGGAGATCGCGGTGATCGCGGGGGAGATCGCTGCAAGCCGGCGCCTCATGCTCGTCCCCACACTCGCCTGCTTCCGTCCGAACCACGCCCAGACCTACGCTCACCAGTCGTCGCCAGAGAAGGGCTGTTTCGAGTCTGGGTCAGAGTACCCGGGAACCGGTTTGCGATCATCGAAGGCGCCGTCGGAGCGGCCAGCGCGGCGCTCCCGCTTGCACGACTGAGCTGAATTCGGTACAACACTCTCCACAGTAACTAGCACTCCACCAACGAGAGTGCTAATCGGTCGCCGCAGGGGCGGCCGTCACTCCGACCGCAGGTGAGCGAAAGCTGAGGATATCTCGTGGCGAAGCAACTGCTATTTGACGAGCAAGCACGCCAGGCGCTGCGCGACGGTATCGACGCGCTGGCGGATGCCGTGAAGATGACGCTGGGCCCCAAGGGCCGCAACGTCGTACTGGACAAGAAGTTCGGGTCGCCAACGATCACGAACGACGGCGTCACCATCGCCAAGGACATTGAACTGTCGCTGCCGTTCGAGAACATCGGCACCCAGCTGGCGAAGGAAATCGCCTCCAAGACCAACGACATCGCCGGTGACGGCACGACGACCGCCACGGTGCTCGGCCAGGCGATCGTGCATGAGGGCATGAAGAACGTGGCGGCGGGCGCGGACCCGATGGCACTGAAGCGCGGCATCGAGGCCGGCGCTCGGGCGATCACGACGGCGCTGGACAAGAACTCCACCAAGGTCACGACGCGCGAGCAGATGGCGCAGGTTGCGTCCATCTCCGCGGCATCGGCCGAGATCGGCTCGCTGATCGGTGAGGTGATGGAGGAGGCCGGCAAGGACGGCGTCATCACCGTCGAGGAGTCGCGCGGCATCGAGACCGAGACCGAGTACGTGGAGGGCATGGCCTTCGACCGCGGCTACATCTCGCCGTACTTCGTCACGAACCCGGACCGCATGGAAGCGGCGATCGAAGATGCCTACATCTTCATCACCGACCAGAAGCTCTCGTCGGTCAACGACATCCTGCCCCTGCTGGAGAAGCAGCTGCAGAAATCCAAGGAACTGATCATCATCGCCGAGGACGTCGACGGCGAAGCGCTGGCGACGCTGGCGGTGAACAAGCTGCGCGGCAACATGAACGTCTGCGCCGTGAAGGCGCCGGGCTTCGGCGACCGCCGCAAGGAGAACCTTGGAGACCTGGCCGCGCTCACCGGCGCAACGGTGATCAGCAAGGAAGTCGGCCGCGAGCTCGACTCCTCCGAGCCCGGCGACCTTGGCTCTGCGCGCCGCGTTGTGATCAGCAAGGAAGAGACCACGATCATCGAGGGCAAGGGCACGAAGAAGGAGATCGACGCACGCATCTCCTCGATCCGCGCCGCCCTGGACCTGGCGACGAGCGACTGGGACCGCGAGAAGCTGGAGGAGCGCCTCGGCAAGCTCTCCGGCTCCGTTGCGGTGGTGAAGGTCGGCGCCGCGACCGAGGTTGAGCTGAACGAGAAGAAGCACCGCGTCGAGGACGCGCTGTCGGCGACCCGCGCGGCCGTCGAAGAGGGCATGGTCCCCGGCGGCGGGGTGGCGTTCCTCAACGCGCTGCCCTCGCTGACGAAGGTCGAGCTCGAGGGCGACGAGGCGACCGGCCTGCGCATCCTCCGGCGGGCGCTGGAAGAGCCGATGCGTCGCATCGCCGCCAACGCCGGCGAGGACAGCTCCGTGATCGTCCGCTCCGTGCAGGACCTGAAGAAAGGCGAAGGCTACGACGCCGCCGCCGACCGCTACGGGAACATGCTGGAGTTCGGCATCATCGACCCGACGAAGGTGACGAAGGCGGCGCTGGACAACGCCGTCTCGATCGCCGGCATGGTGCTGACGACCAACTGCCTCGTCACCGACGAGCCCGAGCAGGCCGGCGCCGGCATGCCGGCCGCCCCGCCGGACATGTACTAGGTACTGCGCAGCTACTGGGTACTGCGCAGTCGACTCTCAGAAGGCCGGCCCTGCGAGGCCGGCCTTCTGATCCAGCCAGCCGTGTGCCCCCGGAGCAAGCTGCCTCGCGGCAGCCTCACGCGTGAAGCCCTCTCACAGAAGCGGAGCCCCGATGTACGGCGAAGACGGCCCTTCGTTCGACTTGCGCGAGATCGCCCGTGCGATCGACGAGACGGACATCCTGATCATCGGATTCGCGGTCTGCCCGCAGCGATTGCTCGCCGACCTGCGGGGCGACGCTGCGACACCGCCGCTGGTCGAACTGGTGGAGCCGCTGGGGAGCGCGCAGGAGCGTGCCCAGTGGCTGGCCACCCGCCGCCCGTCGCTGGGCGTACCGGAGCGCTCCGTCTTCTTCGCCTGGCCGCACTCGATCGATTTCCTCGGCGAGGCCGGCGTGCTGGCACACGTCGCCGAGCGCGCCCAGCGCGAGCACGGCATCGACATGCAGGACGAGATCGATCGCGTGCTCACGCGGCTGCGCTTGCTGGAGCGCGACCTCATCCGCGACGCGATCCGCGGCAGCGAGGGATTCGAGACGCTGTGGAGCCGGGCGCGGGCATAATGCCGGTGACTGCGGGGACTGCTCGGTGTTCGCGGTCACGGAGCCCGCAGCCGCCCTGCCCTAACGTCAGTTGAGGAGGAATCCGCCATGCCGCGCCTCGTCGTCTACGTCCGCTCCTCGTTCTGCCCGGACGTCGCCCGCTGGCGACGCTGGGTCTCCGAGCACCCGCTCGACTACACCGAGTTCGACATCGACCGCGACGACGGGGCCTACGAGCGGGTGATCGCCTGGACCGGCCACGAGTCGGTACCGACGCTGGTGATCGCGCCTGAGGACGGCGTCGAGCCGGTCGAGGAGCCCGCGCCGCTGCCGGCGGGGCGGGGGCCGCGCGCGATCGACCGCGGTACGATGCTCACCGAGCCGAATCCCGGGCAGATCGCCCCGTTCCTCGAACGCCACGGCATCGCCTTCGGTGACCTGGAAGAGGCGACGGTCACGGAGAGCGCCAACGCAGCGAAGAAGCGTGCCTGGTGGAAGCTGTCGTAGCGCCCCCCGGCAGCGAGCGCCCGGGGGGCGCGCACTAAGAATCGGTCAGGTCACCGTCCACCACGGTTCGGCCGGCTGCTCTCGGTCGCCCCTGCCGATCAGCAGCGCCAGCCCGCCGCCGACCAGCATCACCACCGCTGAGGCGGCGAAGACCTCCTGGAAGGTCGACACCTGCGCGGTCTGGACGAGCGCCTCGAACTGCGGCGAGCCGAATTCGATTGAACCGGCGCGGGCGTAGAAGCGGCCGAGCCCGCGCGAGGTGAGCAGCGCCGCCCCCAGCAGCATGCCGATGACCCGCGCCAGCGTGAGCCAGGCGGCCGCCGTCGCCCGCTCCGACTCGCCCGCGTGCTGGAAGACGGCCGCGCTCAGCGGCGCGATCACGAGCCCGAAGCCGAAGCCCGCCACCAGCTGCGGCGCGGTGCGCGCGGCCTCGGAAAGGGCGGTATCCCAGGTCGCCAGGCCGACGAACCCCAGCGCCGCCACCCACATCCCGGAGACGGCCGTGACGCGCAGGCCGAGGCGGGTGGCCAGCCAGCCACCAGCCAGCGCGCCGACCGGCACGGCGACGGTGAGCCGCATCAGCGTGAGCCCGCCATCGAGCGGGCGTTCGAGCAGCACGAGGTTGACGAAGAGCGGGACGGTGACCAGCGCGGCGATCAGCCCGCCGCCGAGCAGCACCGTCGCCAAGTTCGCGGCCCAGACCGGCCGCGGCTCGAACATCGCGGCGCGCAGCATCGGTGCGGACGCCCGGCGTTCGCGCAGCACGAAGGCCGCGGCCAGCGCGGCGATGACGGCGACGAGCGCGCCCGAGAGCGGGGCCGAGCGCGGCGAGAGGGGGTCGTCGACGAGCACGAAGGTGAGGACGGCAAGCGCGGCGGCCAGCAGCACCGCTCCCGGCCAGTCGACGCTGCCCTGGCGCCGTTCGCCGCCGGCGTGCCGCCAGGCGCCGAGCAGGGGGGGCACGGCCATCGGCAGGTTGAGCCAGAAGACCCATCGCCAGCCGAGCCACTCCGTGATCGCGCCGCCCCAGGCGGGCCCGATCAGGGCACCAGCCTCGGATGCGGCGGCGATCGCCGCCAGGCCCATCACGCGGCGCTGCGCGGGCAGCTCGCGCACGACGATCGCCATCGCCACCGGCACGACTGCGCCGCCGCCGACGGCCTGCAGCGCGCGAGCAGCCACGAGCGTCTCGAAGGTCGGGGCCAGCGCGACCAGCGCGCTGCCGAGCATGAAGACAGCCATCGC
>JASLOV010000246.1 GCA_030745285.1 Dehalococcoidia bacterium
CGGCCTCGTCGCGCTCGCCCTCAGCTGTGCGGGCAACCTCGCCCTTCTCGACCGCTGTGCCAAGGCCTGCCGCTTCGAATAGGCACCGGCCCGCCCGCCAGCTGCCGATCGGCCCGCGGCTGGCGGCGACCCGCCGTGTACCCTCGCCATCATGGACGGTCTGCAGATCGAGGCGGTCGATGGCTACCCGTTGAACGTGCCGCTGTTGCGGCCGTTCGTGATCGCCTCCGGGCGGCTGGACGGCGTCGAGAACGTGGCCGTTCGGGTGCGGCTGGTCAACGGCGTCGAAGGCTGGGGCGAGGCCCCCTCGCTGCCGCCCGTCACCGAGGTCGACCAGTCCACCGCGCTCGCCGCTGTGCGCCGCTGCGCGGTCTGGCTCGTCGGTCGCAGCGTCGGCCAGTGGCGGCCGCTGGCGGCGGAGCTGGGCGAGCGCCTGCCGGGCATGGCCGCGGTGCGCGCCGGTATCGAGATGGCGCTGTTCGATGCGCTGACGCGGGCGCTCGATGTGCCGCTTACCGCTTCTTTGGCGGCGCCGGCGACCGCGTCGTCACCGACATCACGATCCCGATCTGTGAGCCTGGGGAGGCGCGGCAGCTCGCAGCTGGCTACCTCGATCGCGGGTTCAGTACTGTCAAGACGAAGGTCGGGCTCGATGTCGACATCGACATCGAACGTCTGCTGGCGATTCGCGACGGGCATCCGGCGTGCGAGCTGGTGCTCGACGCCAACGAGGGCTACGACGCCGCCCAGGCGCTGGAGATGCTGGCGGCGCTGCGGTCGGCGGGCGTCGAGCCCGCGCTCTTCGAGCAGCCGGTCGCCCGCGACGACTGGGAGGGCCTCGGCCGGGTTTCGCGGGACGGTGGGGTGCCGGTCGCGGCCGACGAGAGCTGTCGCACCCCGCAGGACGTGCTGCGCATCGCTCACGAGCGGCTGGCGCCGGTGATCAACATCAAGCTGGCCAAGGCCGGGGTCGTCGCGGCCATGGAGATCGCCGCGATCGCGCGTGCCGCCAGCCTCGGGCTGATGATGGGCGGCATGGTGGAGACGCGATTGGCGATGGGGTTCGCGGCCCACTTCGCCGCCGGCGCCGGAGGCTTCGACTGGATCGACCTCGACACGCCGCTGCTGATGGCCGCCGACCCGGTCGAGGGCGGATACAGCGCCGAGGGGGCGACGTACGACCTCGCTGGCGTCCGCGCTGGGCACGGCGGGACCCTCCGGGCCGGCGACCCGGCGACGATCGAGCAGGGCTGAGCGGTCCTGCCGGTCGCGCTACTCTCGGCGCGCCCACAGCAGGATGCGCTTGAAGGCGTAGAGGTAGGGCGCACGATCACCCTCGGCGGCCAGCAGTTCGCGCTCGTACTCCGCCAGGAAGCGCTCGTAGGCAGCCGCCGGCAGCCGTTCGCGAAACGGCGTCAGCAGCGAGCCCTTCACCCATTCGATCACGGCGCGTGTCTCCGGCAGCACGTGGGCGTAGACCTGCATGCGCACCTGCTGACGCGCGAAGCCGAGTTCGTGCAGCAGCTCCGCGTAGCGCACCGGCGTCAGCACCGGGAAGACCCGCTCGTAGCCGCCGAGCAGCTCGCGATAGGCCGGCCCCGCCGCCAGCGCGCGCGCCGAGCGGTGCGAAACGTGGTCGTCGTTCGCGGGCACCTGCACCGCCAGTTGTCCGCCCGGCGCGACCGCCCGGGCGAGGCGGGCCAGCAATGGCTCGTGCCCCTCGACCCACTGCAGCGCCGCGTTGGAGAAGACGAGGTCGAAGGGCTCGTCCGGCTCGAACTGGGCGATGTCGCCACGCTCGAAGCGCAACGTGCCCCGCCCGTCCGCCGAGGCCCCCTCAGCCGAGGCTCGGTCCGGCGCGGATTGCGAGGCGAGCGGCATCGCCTGGTCGAGCATCGACGGTGAGGCGTCTACCCCCACCGTCTCGCGTGCGCCCAGCTCCTCGTGCAGCCAGTTCGTCAGCGTGCCGGTGCCGCAGCCGAGGTCGACGACGCGCATGCCGGGCTCCCGCTCGACGAGGGCGGCGAGGTCGTAGAAGGGCTGCGATCGCTCGCGCTGGAAGCGCTGGTACTGGTCGGGATCCCATGCGCTGCTGCCGGCCATCCCGCCCCTCCCCTTCGCGCTCACTGGCGCAGAACCTACCCCACGCTACAATCGGACAGCCAGTGGCCCGTGACCGCCCCGCCGGGGAGGCGCGCAGCCTGAAGGAGCGCCGCATCCCCGCCGATCTGCACGAACTCGACCCCATCTTCCATCCCCGCTCGGTCGCCGTCGTCGGCGTCTCGTCGCGCGAGGGCCAGCCCAACACCGGGGGCGGCATGGGCGGCTTCTTCGGCTCGCTGATCGAAGGCGGCTTCGACCAGGGGAGGCTCTACCCGGTCAACCCAAAGGTCGACGAGGTGCGCGGGCTGCGCTGTTACCCGAGCCTGACCGACTGCCCCGACCCGGTGGACCACATCATCTGCCAGATCCCGGCCCCGGGCGTGCCCGCGCTCGTCGACGAAGCGATCGCGAAGGGCGTGCGCTCAATCCACTTCTTCACCGCCGGCTTCTCCGAGACCGGCGACGCCGAATTGGCCGCGATCGAAGCGGAGATCGTGGAGAAGTGCCGGGTCGCCGGCATCCGCCTGATCGGCCCCAATTGCATGGGGCTCTACGTTCCCGGCTCCGGCCTCGCCTTCATGAGCGGCTTCCCCACGGTCCCCGGCAACGTCTTCCTGCTCTCACAGTCCGGCGCCAACGCCGGCGACATCGTCAGCAGCCTCACCGCGCTCGGCGTGCGCATGTCGAAGGCGGTCTCCTACGGCAACGGCGCAGACCTGCGCGCCTCCCACTTCCTGGAGTACGCCGCCTCCGACCCCCAGTCGGAGGTCGTCACCGCCTACATCGAGGGCGTGCAGGACGGCCGTGCCTTCTTCGAGGCGCTCCGGCTCTGCGCCGCGGAGAAGCCGACGATCGTGCTGAAGGGCGGCATCACCGACGCCGGCGCCCGCGCCGCGAACTCCCACACCGGCTCATTGGCCGGTTCGGTCGACGTCTTTGAGGCCGCCTGCCGCCAGGCCGGCGCGATCCGCGCCCGTACGCTCGACGAACTGGTAAACCTCGTGATCGCCTCCACCTCGGAGCTGCGCAACGTGCGCGGCAACGGCGTCGCCCTGATCGCCGGTGGCGGCGGCTTCTCCGTGCTCTCCTCGGACCAGCTCGCGCTCGAGGGCCTGGACGTGCCGCCGATGTCTGGTGCGGTGGTCGACGAGCTGCGCGAGTTCATCCCGGTGGCGGGCACGAGCGTGAACAACCCGATCGACGCCAACCTCGGCCGCCACGCCGGCGACGGCGACACCACGAAGCGGCTCTACCGCCTGGTGGCCGGCGCCCCGGACATCGACATGGTCTTCACCACCGTCGGCGGCTGGGGCGGTTGGGACACCAGCACCGATGCAGGTAACGGTAACGCCGGCGATGGTGATCACGGCGGTGGCGGTGATGACGGCGATGACGGCGCGGCCGACGAGTCGCCGGAGGCGCTGCAGGCCGCGAAGGAGCGGCGGGCCGAACGACGCACGGCACGCGCCCGCGCCTCCGCCGACGAACTGGCCGACCTGCAGGAGGACACCGGCGTGCCCTTCGTCGCCATCATGCGCTCGCGTGGCGAGATCCCCCGCGGCACCGACGACTTCACGCGTCGCGCTCACGAGCGCGGCCTCGCGGTCTTTCCGAGCCTGCAGGCGGCGGCCGCCACCGTGGCGCGGCTCTTCGAGTGGCGGGGCCGTCGCGAAGGACTGCCGCCGCTCTTCTAGGGCTCTTCCGGGCTCTTCCGGGCGCGTTCGCGAGCCGTCCCTCAGGGCTCTACGGGAACGCCGGTGGCTGGCCGGCGCTCCACGCCCGGGCCTGATCCACGGTCAGCGCCGCCCGAACGAGCGCTCGATCGCGTCGTTGCCAAGGTGCAGCACCGTCGGCCGGCCATGCGGGCAGGTCATCGGCTGCTCGCTGGCCTCGAGCGCCTGCAACAGCGCGCGCTGCTG
This sequence comes from Dehalococcoidia bacterium, assembly GCA_030745285.1. Classification (GTDB taxonomy): domain Bacteria; phylum Chloroflexota; class Dehalococcoidia; order UBA2979; family UBA2979; genus SHYR01. The sequence continues at coordinate 4,023 of JASLOV010000246.1, forward strand.
TTCGCCATCGAGGCGATCGCCGGCGCGCACCGACGCGCGGCAGGCCAGCGTGGCGGCGGCGCGGTCCGGCAGCACGCCGTCCTCCGCCTGCAGACGATCGAGGTACTCGCCGATGGCCGCGGCCGGGCCTGCCCGCGCCGTCTCCGCGAGCAGCGCGGGCACCGCGCGCACGATCAGGGCCGCGCCGTCGGTGGCTTCGAGCTTCCAGCCGAGCGCGGCCAGTTCCTCCGCAAGCTCGACGGCGAGCGCCACTCGCGCCGCGTCGAGCGTGGCGACGGCCGCCTGCAGCAGCGGCTGCGACGCCGTCCCCCGCCGTCGCGCCACGAGCGCCTGCTCGTAGCGCACGCGCTCGTGCGCCGCGTGCTGGTCGACCAGGTAAAGGCCGTCCGGCGCCTCGGCCGCCAGGTAGGTGCGGTCGAACTGCCCGAGCGGCCGCAGCGCCGGCAGCCGCTCGTGCAGCGGCAGCGCACGCTGTTCGGAGTGCTCGACCCCCGTGCCACTCGCGTCCCCTGCACCGGGGCCTTCGAGAACCGGGCCACGCTGAACGGGCTGCTCGGCCTGTTCGATGCCCTGCCCGCCCTGCT
>JASLOV010000247.1 GCA_030745285.1 Dehalococcoidia bacterium
TTCGGCGGGCTCGTGACCGGCCTGGCACTCGTGATCTTCCCGATGACGACGGCATGGGTCGTCATCGTGGCCACCGTAGTCGCGATCGGCGTCGGTCAGAGCCTCCGCCAGTCGCTCGGCAGCGTGCTCGTGCAGACCTACGTCGACGACGAGTTCCGCGGCCGCGTGATGAGCGTGCAGATGATGCAGATGAACCTCTCGATGTTCGCGACGTTCTTCTTCGGCATCGTCGCGGCGACCTTCGGGCCGCAGTTCACGGTGGCGCTGATGGGCTCGATCATGGTGGCCGTCGTCACCGCCGCGACGCTGTTCCTGCCGAGGCTGCGAAGACTGCAATAGCGGGGCTCTTCGCTTCCGGCCCGCTCCCGGCCCGCGTCGCGCCCTGTTCGACGTCGCTTGACGGCCCCCGGAGTGGGTGACACCCTTCCCCCGTCATCCGAAAGGAGACCGCTGGGGGTGCCTTCGGGCTGAGAGGCGGGCCTGCCGCCAACCCCTGGAACCTGATCACGTTTGTACGTGCGTAGGAACTGCGGTTAGACGCCCCCGGAGGGCGACGGCAAGCCAGAGCGGCCCCGGTACCCTCCCCGAGCAGATACCGAACCCAACATCAGGCAGCGGTCTCGCAGCACAGGGAGGTCCCTGAGATGCGAGCCAGGTTATTGATCGGCGCCCTCGCCGCGGCGGCAATAGTGGTCGCCGCCTGCGGGGACGACGATGAGTGCCCGGACAAGCGCGGCACAGGCAACGAGTTGGTGGTGATCACTCACGACTCGTTCGACGCTACGGAAGAGGTGATCGCGGCCTTCGAGCAGGAACACGGCGTCACGGTCACCCTCGTCAAGGGCGGCGACGCCAACCAGCTCGTGAACCGGGCGATCCTGAGCGCGCGCAACCCGGAGGCGGACGTGCTCTTTGGCGTAGATAACCTCGCCTACAAGCGCGCCGACGAAGCGGATGTCTTCTGCTCCTACGCCGCCGACCGTCGAAGCGAGATTCCGCAATCCGTCCGCGACCAGTTCGGCGACAGCGAGACGGTGACGCCGATCGACTTCGGCTACGTGAACATCAACGCCGACCGCGCGTGGGGAGCGCCCCCATCGAGTTTCGAGGACCTCACGAGTGAACCGTGGCGCGGGAAGCTCGTCGTCGAGGACCCGGCGACGTCGTCGCCGGGGCTCCAGTTCCTTGCTTCCACCGTCGCCTACTTCGGCGAAGGCGGCTGGCAGGACTTCTGGCGCGGGCTGAAGGATAACGACGTGCTGGTCACCGACGGCTGGGAGGACGCCTACTACACTCAGTTCAGCCGCTGGGGCGGGGAGCGCCCGCTGGTCGTCTCGTACACGACGAGCCCGGCCGCGGAGGTCTTCTTCGCCGACCCGCCGGTGGACGAGCCGCCGACGCTGAACGTCATCCCCGGCCCGCTCTTCCGCCAGGTCGAGGCGGCCGGTGTGCTCCGGAGGGCGGATCATCCCGGACTCGCCCGTGAGTTCATCGACTTCATGCTCTCGAACGAGTTCCAGGGCCAGATCCCGCAGACGATGTTCGTCTACCCGGTGATCCCCGGCATCGAGACGCCCGAGTGGTGGCAGTGGGCAGAGGTCGACGTCGAGCCGGCCTCGCTCGAGGCCGACCAGGCCGAGATCGACCGCTGGGTCCGCGAGTGGACAGAGATCATGCGGCGGTGACGTCGCTGACCCGGGGAACGGGGTTCCGCCGGACCGGTGTCCGCCGGACCGGGTTCCGCGGGCAAGGCGGCGGCTGGCGCTGGGGGTTCCCGGCGCTGCTGCTGCTCACCCCGTTCTTGCTCTGGCCGGTGGCGGCCATGCTCTGGCGCGGCATCGCCCCGCAGGGGTCGCTCTCGGCGAGCGTGATCGTCGACGTCGCCGGCGATCGCTTCTACTGGGGCCGGCTGGGCTTCACGACCTTCCAGGCACTGGCGTCGACGGCACTCTCGCTGGCGGCCGGCATCCCCGCCGCCTACGTCTTCGCTCGCATCCGCTTCCCGGGGCGCGAGCTCGCGCGTGCGCTGGTGACGGCACCCTTCGTGCTGCCCGCGCTGGTCGTCGCGCTCGCCTTCAGCCAGCTGCTCGGTCCCAGCGGATGGGTGAACGACCTGCTGGACGCGGTCGGGCTGGGACCGCTGCAGGCGCTGGGGACGCTCTGGCTAATCCTGCTCGCGCACGCCTTCTACAACGTCTCGGTGGTGATCCGGCTCGTCTCCGGCGTGTGGGCGAACCTCGACCCCCGCACCGAGGAGGCGGCACAACTGCTGGGCGCGGGGCGTTTCGCTACGTTCACGCGCGTCACCCTGCCCGCTCTCTTCCCGGCGATCGCTTCCGCCTCGGCGCTGGTCTTCACATTCAGCTTCACCTCCTTCGGCGTGATCCTGGTACTGGGCGCGGGCGGGCGCTTCCTCGGGGGTCCGCTCGACACCGTGGAGGTCTCGATCTACCGCCTCGCCACGAGGCTGGTGGAGCTGCCCGCGGCGTCGGTGCTGGCACTGGTGCAGCTCGGCACAACGCTCTCAGCGCTCACGCTCTACTCCGCGCTGCAACGACGGACGGCGACCGCCATCGAACTGGGCGCGGACCGCGCCCGCCCGCTGCGCGAGACGTCGACGGCGGAGCGGGTGTTGCTCGGCGCGGTCGCGCTGGTGCTCGGCCTGCTGATCATCGCCCCGCTGGCTGCGCTGGTCGTGGGCGCGCTGACCACCGGCGGCGGCGGCGCCCTGACGGCCGCGAACTTCGCCCGGCTCTTCGAGGACACCGGCCGCATCTCATACGTTGACCCCGTGCAGGCCGTGCGCTGGAGCCTCACCTTCGCGCTCGGCGCGACGCTGGGCGCGGCCGTCGTCGGCATGGCCGCGGCGACGGCGATCTCGCGCACGAAGGGACCGCTCGGGCCGCTGGTCGACGGCGCGTTGATGCTGCCGCTGGCGGTGCCGGCGGTGGTGCTCGGCTTCGGCTACCTCACGACCTTCAATCGCGGCTGGTACGACCTGCGCGGCTCGCCCTGGCTGATGCTGGCGGCGCACTCGCTGATCGCGTACCCCTTCGTGCTGCGCGCCGTGCTGGCCGTGCTGCGCGGCATCGACCCCAGGCTGCCCGAGGCGGCGCGCGTGCTGGGAGCGACGCCCTGGCGCGTCTGGCGCTTCGTGGAGCTGCCGATCGCGACGCGGGCGCTGCTCGCCGGCTCCGTCTTCGCCTTCGCCATCTCGCTCGGCGAATTCGGCGCGACACTGCTGCTGCGGCGACGGGAGTTCGCCACGATGCCGATCGCCATCTTCGAGGCACTCGGCCGCCCCGGCGAGATCAACCTCGGCCGTGCCCTGGCGATGGCGACGGTGCTGCTGGTGGTGACGGGCCTCAGCTTCCTCGCCATCGAGCGCTTCCGCTACGGTGAAGTGGCGCCGTTCTGATGCCTGAGCCGCGCCCATCCGGCTGCAAGACGGCCGTGAGACGGACCGCCGGCCGGGGAGGCACGACGTGGCGACCCTGACCGTCGACGCGCTCACCCATCGTTACGGCGACGTGCCCGCGCTGCGCGAGGCCTCGTTCACCGTCGAGGACGGGCGCGTCGCCGCCATGCTCGGGCCCTCGGGCTGCGGCAAGACGACGGTGCTGCGCGTGATCGCCGGCCTGGAGCAGCCCCACGGCGGCGATGTACTGATCGATGGTCACTCCGTGCTCGGTCGCCCGCCGCACCGGCGCGGCACCGGCCTGATGTTTCAGGAGTTGGCGCTCTTCCCGCACCTGGACGTCCAGCGCAACATCGAGTTCGGCCTGCGCATGGCGAAGTGGCCGCGCGGCGAGCGTGAGGCCCGCGTCGACGAACTGCTCTCGCTCGTCGAACTGCCCGGCTACGGTGAACGGCGCATGCACGAGCTCTCCGGCGGCGAGCGCCAGCGCGTCGCGCTCGCCCGCACGCTCGCTCCGCAGCCCAGCGTGCTGCTGCTCGACGAGCCGCTGGGCGCGCTGGATGAGGCGCTGAAGCAGCAGCTCCGAACTCAACTGCGCGCCATCCTCGCCCGCCTGGACACCACCTCACTGGTGGTGAGCCACGACCTGCGAGACGCCATCGCGCTCGCCGACGACCTGATCGTCATGGGCGAGGGCACGGTGCTGCAGGCGGGACCGCTGCCGGCGGTGCTCGCCCGTCCCGTCTCCGCCGCAGTCGCCACCATGCTCGGCTATGTCGTCCTGCTCGAAGGCGCCGTCGAGGCCGGCCACTTCCGCGGCTCGGGTGCAGAGACCATCGACGGGCGCACCGCAGTGCCCGGCGCGGAAGACCTGCCCGACGGCCCCGCCCAGGTGCTCGCCCACTCCTCAAGCGTGGAAGCGCTGCCGGCCGGGTCGGAACAGGGCTCGGGGATCACCGGCACGGTCGAGGCCACCCGCCCGGACGGCCCTTCGCATGTCGTCGCCGTCTCGCTTGGCAACGGCCGCAGCGTCGACGCGCGGTGGCGCTCAGCGGCCGCGCCGGAGCCCGGCGACGCCGTCGAGCTGGCGGTGCAGCCGGGCACGCTGCGCCTGTACGCGAGGTAGCCCTCCGACGGGCTCAGGGTGAGCGGCGTCGATCGGCCGGGCGCGAGCGTCTCAGGCCAGGTGGCGGCCGAACCAGCTCATCGCCCGCTCCCACGAGTCCGCGGCGGCCGCCTCGTGGTGCCCCCCGCCGGAGTTGAAGAAGCCGTGGCCGGCGCCCTCGTACACCTTGACGTCGTTCTCGACGCCTGCGGCGGTCAGGCCCTGCTCCAGCGCCGTGATCTGGTCGGCGGGTGTGAAGGCATCCTCGCCGCCGAAGGACGCCATCACCGGGCAGTGCACGGTCGCCAGCTCGTCTGGCGAGAGGAACGGCACGCCGTAGTAGGCGTGCGCGGCGTCCGCGGTCGAGGTCGGCCGCGCCGCCGCCGCCAGCGTCAGTCCGCCACCCATGCAGAAGCCGACGACGCCGACCTTCGTCACGCCGTGCTGCGACTTCAGGTACGAGATCGCCGCATCGATCTCGCGGGACGCCAGGTTGCGGTCCAGCGCACCCATCAGCTTCTGCGCCTCGTCCGGCTCTGAGGCGAGCGTACCGTGGTAGAGGTCGGGCGCGATCGCCACGTAGCCCTCCGCGGCATAGCGGTCGGCGATGGCGCGGATGTCGTCGTTCAGCCCCCACCACTCCTGGATCACGATCATCCCCGCCTTTGCCCCATCGGGCGCGGCGAGGTAGCCGGTGACCTGGACGCCGTCCGCGGTAGTGTCGATTTCTGGCATGGTTCCCCCCTCGGGCTGTGAGCCGTCGATATAGCCGGGCAGTATAGCGAGCGCGCGCACGCTATGGGCGTTCCCGCGCCGCTTGGCTCCGCGGCGCCACTCGGGCCACTCCAGGTAGACGGCGCTACTCGCCGGGGGTGAGCTCGAAGTTCGCGAGCATGACGTCGCCCGGCTCGATGCCGTGCAGCGCGTACCAGCCGGCCGGCGCTTCAACCGCGAAGCGGTAGTCTGAGTCCGGCCGCACGAAGTCGAGCGACTCCGCCGTCATCTCCCGGATCTCGACCACCCGCCCGTCGCCGTCGACGAAGGCAATCGAGAGATCGATGTGCGTGTTCCTCATCCAGAAGGGACCGCGGGTGTCCGACGGGTACTGGAACAGCATTCCCCGCTCATCCAGCTCACGACGGCCGGAGAGCCCGATCGAGTACTCGCTGCGCGGCGGCACTTCCACGGCCAACGGGACGGCTACCCCGTCTGACTGCCGGGTGAATTCGATCACACCGAGCTTGTCGACGGGAATTGCCGCGGTGCTGGCGACCGGTTCGGGCTCGCCGGTCGCCGGAGGCGCCGCGGTCGGAGTCGCCATTGCAGTTGCGGTCGGCGTTGCTGTCGGAGCTGCGGTGGGCGATGCCGTGGCTGCCTCGGTCGCAGTCGCCGCAGGAGTAGCGGCGACTGCCGTCGCGGTGGAGACCGGCCGCGACGCGGACGGGCGGGGTTCCTCGTCGCTGCCACCGCACGCCGCCACCAGGAGTAGGACGGCCGCGGCGACGGGTGCAGAGACGGGTGTAGAGACGGCGAACTGCTTCACGGCTCGATCGTAGGCGGTCGGCGCTGGCCGGGCGACCGGCCGCCCGCCGATTGACGTCGATTGACAGAGCGAAGCGACGCTCCGTAGCGTCCTGCAGATGCCTGAGTCGACCGACGTCCCCCCCGAAAGCGCCCTCGAGCTGGCGCTGCGCCTCTGGCCGCGGCTACGCGACGGCGGCAGCGTCGACGATCCCTCCGACCTCGACCGTCTGCTCGGGACGCAGAACCTGCCGGGCGCGCCCAACCACGACTGCGGCCAGCAATTCACCTTCGCCTGCTTCCCGCCGGACGCCGCCCCCGCTGTCACGCTGCCGACCGGCGAGGAGGCAGGCGGCGACGAGGCGCGGTTCGTCGCCCACGTGCTGGTGACGCGCGTCCTGCTTGGCGCCGGGCTCGCGATCGACGAGCGGGTGACCGGCGCGATGTGCGACGCCTACGCCTTCTCGTGGGCCACGACCGGCGGCGGCGACTACCTCCAGAGCCCGCTCGCGCTGGCGCTGACGCTCTGGCTGATCGCGCTCGATCCCGGCTCGGCGTCGGACCGGCCGCTGCCGATCGACTGGACCCCGGCCTGTTTCGAGCAGCACGACCACTGGGACCCGGACTACCGGCTGTTCTCCCACTACGACGTCCGCGAACGAGCGCTCGACTGGGCGCGCTACGTCAGCGCCGACCCGCAACGCTACCCCGGGGTCTCCGCCTGGACGATCGTCGAACCGCTACTGCGCCTGAAGGACGATGCGCGCGCCAACATCGCGCTCGGCCAGTTCGCCGAGGCGGCCGACGCCGGCGCCGAACGCGCCCCCGCCGCGGCGATGCTGGAACGGAACCGTGTGGCGGGGATGCTGCGCGATTACCTCGCGGCAGGCTCGGGCGGCTAGGCCGGCTCGCTCAGCCGCCGGCTCGCTCAGCCGCCGGTTTGCTCAGCCGCGTAGAGGCAGCGAGGGCGAGGGACCGTCCACCGTCAGGGCGTGGCCCTCGATCGCGGCCAGCACATCGAGCAACTCGGTGTCATCGGGGGTGGGCATGTCGGAGACGTGGTAGCCGCCGAAGGCGTCGACGACGCTGCGGTGGTCGTCGATCACGAAGTCCGGCGTGAACGGCACGCCCAGCGACTCCAGGCGCTCGTGATGGCGGTCCAGCGGCTTGATGAAGTAGTCCTCCACGAAGCCGTCGAGCTCGTGGCGCTTCATGTCCCAGCGGCGGATGCCGACGCCGGACCAGATGTAGATCATGTGGCCGGCCTCGGACAGGCTCTCGAAGACCTCGCGCGTGTGGTTACGGAGCTTGCCGTTCCACATGATCAGTGTGTTGTCGACGTCGAAGAAGACGTTCAGGGGGCGGGACTCTACCAGGGGTGCTGCTCCAGGAATGATCCAAGCGCGCGATTGTACTCATCTGGATTCTCCCAGTACACAGAGTGACCGCAACCCTCGAACTCCACATAGCTCGATCCCGGAATCAATTCGTGCACCTCGTGCAGGATCTCCGGCGGCGTCAACCCATCCTCGGAGCCGACGACGAACATCGTCGGCACGGTCATCGCGGCGACCGCATCGGCGGTAATGTCGCTTGCGAAGGACGAGGCCTCGCGCGGGGGGTTGAGGGCGAAGACCTGCTGGTAGAGGAAGCTCCGCTCCGGCTCCCGCTCCTGGAAGATCGGCCCCAGCGCTCGCTGCGCCAGCCCGCCGCCGCCGGCGTTCCGCTCTCGGAACTCCGCCACCTTCTGCTGCAGGTCTGGCCAGTCGAAGAAGCCCCACGTGTCGCACATCGCCAGCGCGGCGACGCGCTCCGGATGGGCGACGGCGAAGCCGAGCGCGGTGCGTCCGCCCATTGATTGCGCGACCAGCGCGGCACGGTCGATCTCCAGCCGGTCGAGCAGCGCCTCCAGGTCATCGACGAAGCGGGCGGCGCCCTCCTGATTCGGGTCCAGCGAGGCGCCGAAGCCGCGGTGATCGATGGTGATGCAGCGGTACTGCTCACGGAAGGCGGGCACCTGCTGCCACCAGGAGATGTGGTTGCCGCCTGCGCCATGCAGGAAGACGAGTGCCGGTCCTTCGCCGTGCGATTCGTAATACAGATCGATCCCGTTGATCTGCTCGCTTGGCATCGGCGTCCCTCCGCTACCCATCGTTGCTCGTCGCTACTCGGCCGGTGCGGGCACGACGCAGGAGCCGAAGGTGAAGGCGAAGGCAGCGACGCCGTCCGCCTCGGTCTCCAGCGTGAGTTCGTGGCGATCGGCGTCATCGCCCTTCACCAGGTTGTACATGCGCGGCACGTCGACCGTGACGGCGCCGTCGACGACGTCGTCTCCGGCGGCCGCAGCCTCGATTGGCGCGCCGTCCAGCAGCACGCGCACTTTCGCTCCTTCGCCGCTGAGCGGCGGGTGCAGCACCAGGTTGACGTCGACGGCCATGTAGGCGAGGTGCAGGCGGCTCGGTTGCTGTGCCCCGAACGGCCGCGCGAGGCTCTCCGAGGCGATCATCCAGTCGCCCTCGAGGTAGAGCGTGCCCTCGACGTGCTTGCCGGGGTCGCTGTACGTCATCGGCCGGTCGGGAGCGATCGCGCCGACGTTGCCGACCAGGCCGCGCGCGTAGCCGCAGTAGAGCTCGGGCGTGACGCGATAGCAGACGGCGCCCGCCGCATCATCCGGCCGCACCGGCTCCATCACGCCCGGCAGCTCGCCGGAGAAGCCCTCCTGCTCGCCGATCAGCGCCTGCAGGAACGCCTCCGACTCGCCGTAGCCGCCCTCGCCGACGTGGCTCGCCCGGATCAGCCCGTCCGCGCCGACGAAGTACTTGGCTGGCCAGTACTGGTTCTCGTAGGCCTTCCAGATCGCGAACTCGGAGTCCAGCACGACCGGATAGGGAATCTCGAAGCTCTCGATCGCGCGGCGCACATGGTCCTCGTTGCGTGCGAAGGAGAACTCCGGCGTGTGCACGCCGACGACGCGCAGCCCGTGCTGCTCATAGCGACGGTGCCACTCCGCGACGTACGGCAGCGTGCGGATGCAGTTCATGCAGGTGTAGTCCCAGAAGTCGACGAGCAGCGGCTGGCCGCTGCCCTTGATCGAGACCGGCTCACCCTGCAACCACTCCCCGCCCGACAGCTCGGGCGCAGGCACCGCCTGCTCGCCCTCGGGCGGCTGCGCCTGTTGCGGGTCCTGTGGCTGCGTCACAGGGCACTCCCCCCGTCGCCGGCGGCGGCATCGAGCGAGTCGAGGTAGTCGAGTACCAGCTGCAGCGCCTGCTGCGCCGCCTGGTCCTTCGTCGACCGGCGATCGCCCTCGAATTCGTAGCGCACGACGCTATCGTATCCGTCGGCGACCAGGCCTATGTAGTAGACGCCGCGCGCCGGCTGCGACGGGTCACGCGGTGCGGCCATGCCGGACTCCGCTACGGCGACATCAACGTCGAGCGCCTCACGCGCGCCCTCTGCCATCTGCCGCACCGTCTCTTCGGCCACCGAGCCCCGCTCACGCACGACATCGAGGTCGACGTGCAGGAGGGAAATCTTCGGCGCGCCGTGGTAGGCGGTGATGCCGCCGACGAAGACCTTCGAGGAGCCCGGGACGTTCGTCAGCAGGTGCCCGATCAGCCCGCCGACGGTCGACTCGGCCGTCACCAGCCGCAGCCCGCGCTCGGTCATGCGCTCGACAACGGCCTGTTCGTTCGCCGGGTTGGATGGGCCTGTGTTCGAGGAGCCGGCCATCAACCCTCCGCGTCCGGATAGCCGGCCGCGTCCTTCACCTGTTGCACCTGGCCCATGTGGTCCTGATCGTGGACGCGCTGGAAGAGATACCAGGCGCGACAGTGCAGCTCGCCGAAGAACTGGTGCAGCCGCGTCAGCTCCAGCGACGGCGGCTCCGGCAGCGTGCCGGCCAGCGCGGCCCACTCCACGGACTGCTCCGCCAGCGCGCGCCGTGTCTCCACGAAGCTCGCGGTCGGCGGCTCTCGCTGTGGGTCGACTCGCGTGCGCTCCGGCGGCTCCTCGCCCTTCGCCAGCTGCTCGACGGTGATGGCGGTGCCGCGCGCGCCGTTCAGCACGTGGTGAGCGATCTCGGCGATCGACCAATCGTCGCCGCCGGGGTCGAAGGCGGCCTGCTCCTCTGTCACGCCGTCAAAGCTTCCCAACAGGTCGATGCGCGCGCTGATCACGCGCGGCCACAGCTCCACCCAGTCGTAACGTTCACCCTGGGACATCAGGTAGCCGCGAACGCGGTCGCGTTCTTCGTCGGTAGGCCCGGTCATCGCTGTGCTCCCGTCGCTCCTGATCGTCGCGGCTGACCGCCGTGAACGGCACAGCCTAGCGGATCGGCCGAGCTGTGGCTGTTGGCCGCGTCGCGCCAGCCGGCCGGCGCCAGTGGACCGGGCCTACCGGATCGCGCCGGAGGCGCGCATCTCGGCAATCTCCGCCTCGGAGTAGCCGACGGAGGCGAGCGTGGCGTCGTTGTCTCGTCCCAGCGGGGGCGCCGCACCCTGGGCCTGCGGTGGCGAGTCGCTCATCTTGAGCGGCGGCGCGACTTGAGTCTGCGGGCCCGTGAGGTCGTGCTCCAACGAGATCACGTAGTCATTCTCAACGACCTGCGCATGGCGGTCGAGCGTCTCGACAAACTCGATCGCGCTGACGGGGACGCCGGCGGACTCCAGGAGCTCGACCCAGTGGTCCGTGGTGTCGCCCGCGATCATCGCTTCCACCCGGGCCGTCAGTTCAGCCGCAAAAGCCTGCGACTCGTGCGCCAGGGGGTCGTAGTCGGGCTCGTCGCGGATGTCCGTCACGTCGATCGCCTGGCGCATCTTCTCGCGCAACTGGACGGAAAGGCAGCCGACGGCGATCGCTCCGTCCTGCGTGTTGAAGCAGCGATAGTAGATGCTGCCAAAGCCGCGCTGCCGCATCAGCGCGCGACGCTCCTCCACGAAGTCGCGGTACGACTGCCCGCTCTCCCTGGCCGCTTCCAGCCGGTTGAGCAGCGCCCCCCGCAGCATCTCGTCCGCGGCCGGTAATGACATGAAGCTGCCGTACTGCACCATCAGCGCGTTTGCCAGCAGCGAGGTCTCCACCAGCTGGCCGCGACCGGTGCGCTCGCGGTGGAAGAGCGCGGCGCTCACCGCCCAGGCGATGGCGTAGCCCGTCTGGTTGTCGGCCGTCGGTTGTCCACCGGGCAGGGTCGGGTTGCCGTTCTCATCGAAGCGCCCGCCCGCCGCGGTGAGGCCGGAGAACGACTGGACCACGATGTCGTAGCCGGGCCGCTGGGCCAGCGGCCCCTTGCGCCCGAAGGCGGTGCTATCGACGTAGATCAGGTCCGGGCGAATAGCGCTCAGCGTCTCGTAATCAATGCCGAGCCGGGCGGCGACATCCGGGCGGTAGTTAATCACCACGACGTCGATGTCCTTCACCAGGCGATGGATCGCCGCCTGCATCTCCGGCCGCGCGAGGTCCATCGATAGCGACTGCTTGCCGCGGTTGAGGGCCTGGTACTGCTTCGATTCCAGGGGCACGAACTGTGCCTGCAACCGCCAGGGCTCGCCGTCGATCGGCTCGACCTTGATCACCTCGGCGCCCATGTCGGAGAGCAGCATGCAGCCCAGCGGCCCGGCGATGATCTGCGTGAATTCCAGGATGCGGATGCCGACGAACGGTCCGGACGCCATAAGCTGCCCTCTCCTTCGCGTAAGGTGCCGCCCCGAGCGGCGCGCGGATACTACCAGACACACCCGCCGGGGGGCTGCGCTCGGCGCGGGGTGCGGTCAGGCGATGATGCCAGCCTCGCGCAGCTCGGCAATCTGATCGTCGCTGTAGCTGGCGCCGCGCACGAGGTCGTCGGTGTCGCGCCCGAGCGGCGGGGAGGAGCCCTGGGCCGCCAGCGGGGACTTGCTGAACTTCACGATCGGGGCGACCTGCCGCTGCGGTCCGGCGAGGTCGTGCTCGAGGTCGACGACGAATTCATTGTCGACCACCTGCGGGTCGTGCGCCATGTCCTCGGCGAAACTGACCGGGCCGGCGGGGACGCCCTCGCGGTCGAAGATCGCCATCCACTCCTCGTTCGTCTTCGACTGCAGCAGCTCCTCGACCTGCGGTCCGAGGGCGACGAACTGGCCCAGCACCGCCGGATCGGTGATGTCCACGTCCTCGTGGTCCGGCACGTCGAGTTCGAGCGCCGCCCGCACCTTCTCGCGCAACCCGCGAGAGAGCGCGCCGATCGCCAGCGCGCCGTCCTTCGTCTTGAACGCCCGGTAGTAGATGTTCATGGCCCGCATCGCGGCGAAGGGGTCATGTGCCGCAATGAGGTCGGGATAGCTCGCGCCCTCGGCGCGCAGCTTGTTGATGTTCTCCATCATCGGAACGCGCGCTGCCTCGTCCGCGACCGGAAGCTCCATCACAAAGCTGCCCTGCAGCGAGAGCGCCGTCGCGAGCAGCGAGGCTTCGACGAGCTGCCCCTCGCCGGTGCGCTCGCGATGGAACAGCGCCGCGCAGGTGGCCCAGGCGATGGCGATACCGGTGGCGTAG
>JASLOV010000248.1 GCA_030745285.1 Dehalococcoidia bacterium
TCGAGGAGCGCTACGTCGATCCGCATGCCGCGCCCGACTACCTGGCGCTCGACTTCACCGAGATCACCGCGAGCGAGTACCTGGCGCGCGTCGCGCCGATCCAGGAGGTCGAGCACGTCGTCCAGGCGGTGATGCCGACGCCGCGGATCCGACGGCTGCTGAAGATGCCGGCCGGGGAGCCTTGCCTCACGCTGCTGCGGTGGGTCTGGGCCGGCGGGGCGCTTGCGTCGACGGCCCGGCTGCAGCACCCGGGAACGCGGTATCGGCTGGGCGGTCGATTCGAGCCGCCGGTCACGTCTCGGCCCCGGCTTCGCGCCGCGGGTCGCTAGGGAGGTGAGGGATGGCAGTCGAACCGACAGAGACGGCGCGCGCGACGATCCGGGCGCCGCGTGGCGTGGAGCTCAGCGCGCGGTCGTGGCAGACGGAGGCGCCGCTGCGGATGCTCATGAACAACCTCGACCCAGAGGTGGCGGAGCGACCGGAGGACCTGGTCGTCTACGGTGGGATCGGCCGCGCGGCGCGGAACTGGGCCTGCTACGAGCGGCTCGTCGAGGCCCTGAAGGCCCTGGCGTCGGACGAGACGTTGCTCGTGCAGTCGGGCAAGCCGGTCGGCGTGTTCCGGACGCATGCCGACGCGCCTCGCGTCCTGATCGCGAACTCGAATCTCGTCCCGCACTGGGCGACCTGGGAGCAGTTTCACGAACTGGACCGGCGCGGACTGATGATGTTCGGCCAGATGACGGCCGGGTCCTGGATCTACATCGGCAGCCAGGGGATCGTGCAGGGCACCTACGAAACGTTCGGCGAGATGGGCCGGCAGCACTTCGACGGCGATCTGGCCGGACGGTGGATCCTCACCGCCGGACTCGGCGGGATGGGCGGCGCGCAGCCGCTGGCGGCGACGATGGCCGGGGCGTCGATGCTCGCCGTCGAGTGCCGGCCCGACCGAATAGAGCGGCGGTTGGCGACCGGCTACCTGGACCGGCGCGCCGCTGACCTCGACGAGGCGCTGGCGATCGTGCGGGACGCGGTCGGGCGACGCGAGGCCGTCTCGGTGGGGCTCGTGGGGAATGCCGCCGAGATCCTGCCCGAGCTGGTCGCGCGTGGCGTCCGGCCGGATGCCGTGACCGACCAGACGTCGGCTCACGATCCCGTCAACGGCTACCTGCCGGTCGGCTGGACGCTCGAGCAGTGGGCGGAGCGTCGCGACTCGGATCCCGAGGGGGTGAAGCAGGCTGCGCTGAGATCGATGGTGCCGCACGTCGAAGCGATGATCGCGTTTCACCGGATGGGCGTGCCTACCTTCGACTACGGCAACAACATCAGGCAGATGGCGCTCGAGGGGGGCTGCGCCGAGGCGTTCTCCTTTCCCGGCTTCGTCCCGGCCTACATCCGCCCGCTCTTCTGTCGCGGCGTTGGGCCGTTCCGATGGGCGGCGCTCTCGGGGAATCCGGAGGATATCTACAAGACCGACCGGCGCGTCAAGGAATTGATTCCGGACGACCCGCACCTGCACAACTGGCTGGACATGGCCCGCGAACGGATCCCCTTTCAGGGCCTTCCGGCCAGGATCTGCTGGGTGGGGCTGGGGCAGCGTCATCGGCTGGGGCTGGCGTTCAACGAGATGGTCGCCAGCGGCGACCTGGACGCGCCGGTCGTCATCGGGCGGGATCACCTGGACAGCGGGTCGGTCGCCAGCCCCAACCGGGAGACCGAAGCGATGCGCGACGGCTCGGACGCCGTGTCGGACTGGCCGCTCCTCAACGCCCTGCTGAACACGGCCAGTGGAGCGACGTGGGTCTCGTTCCACCACGGTGGCGGCGTCGGCATCGGGTACTCGCAGCACGCCGGCCTCGTCGTGGTCTGTGACGGCACGCCGGAGGCGGCGCGCCGGATCGAGCGCGTGCTGTGGAACGACCCGGCCAGCGGCGTGATGCGGCATGCCGACGCCGGCTATCCCGAGGCGATTGCCTGCGCGCGCGACCATGGCCTCACCCTGCCGATGCTGGGGAGCGACGATCCGCCGAGTGGTGAGGGCGAATGAGCGAAGCAGACGAGGCGATGGGGCAGCCGTACTCGATCACCCTGGCGAACCCGGCAGACGCCGTGGTCCTGGCTGGGTGGCGGCGAGTGTACGAAGCGCCGGCTCGACTCACGCTGGGTCCGGCGACGCGCGCGGCCATCGAGGCGGCCCAGGCGACGGTGGCGGCGGTGGTGCGTGAGGGGCGCGTCGTCTACGGCATCAATACCGGTTTCGGCCAGCTGGCGCAGACCGTCGTCGATCCCGACCAGTTGAAGGCGCTGCAGACGAATCTCGTGCGGTCGCACTCGGCCGGTGTCGGTGACCCGCTGGGTGACGCGACCGTGCGCCTGGTGCTGATGCTGAAGGCGATCGGGCTGGCGCGCGGATGCTCGGGCGTGCGGACGAGTCTGGTGGAGGCGCTGGCCGGGATGGTCGAGCACGAGGTCTATCCGGTCATTCCGGCGAAGGGCTCGGTCGGCGCGTCGGGCGATCTTGCGCCGCTGGCCCACCTGGCCCTTGTGCTCATTGGCGAAGGCGAGGTCAGCCATTGGGGCGTGACGGTGTCGGCCGACGACGGGCTGCGTGCGGCGGGGATGCAGCCGATCGAACTTGGCCCCAAGGAAGGGCTGGCCCTGATCAACGGCACGCAGGTGTCGACCGCCTTCGCGCTGCGGGGCCTCTTCGCGATCGAGAATCTCTTGGCCGCGGCTGTTCTGGCCGGCGCTTTGAGTGTCGATGCCGTGCAGGGAAGCGACGTGCCGTTCGACGAGCGGATCCACACGCTGCGTGGTCAGCGCGGCCAGACCGCCGTCGCCTCGGCGTTCCGGGCCCTGCTCTCAGGCAGCGCCATCCGCGAGTCACATCGCGACTGCGGCCGCGTGCAGGATCCGTATTCGCTGCGCTGCCAGCCGCAGGTGATGGGCGCCTGCCTGGACCTCGTCACCTCGGCGGCCGGAATGCTCGAGGCCGAGGCCAACGCGGTGACCGACAACCCGCTGGTCTTTGCCGACAGCGGCGAGGTGCTGTCGGGAGGTAATTTTCACGCCGAGCCGGTCGCGATGGCCGCCGACATGCTGGCCATCGCGGTCGCCGAACTCGGCGCGCTGTCAGAGCGTCGCGTGGCCCTGCTCGTCGACTCGCACTTCAGCGGCCTGCCGCCGTTCCTGACGTCGCGCGGCGGCGTCGAGTCGGGCTTCATGATCGCGCAAGTGACGGCGGCCGCGCTGGCCTCAGAGAATAAGTCGCTGGCCCACCCGGCCAGCGTCGATTCGCTACCGACCTCCGCGAACCAGGAAGACCACGTCAGCATGGCCGCGTTCGCGGCCCGGCGGTTGACCGAGATGGCCGAGAACACGGCCGGGATCATCGCTATCGAACTGCTGGCGGCGGTGCAGGGCGTCGAATTTCGCCGTCCGCTCCAGACGACCGAGCGCCTGCGACGGGTCATGGAGGCCGTGCGTGACCTGGTGCCCACCTACGAGCAGGACCGCGTGATGGCGCCCGACATCGCGGCGATCACGGCCCTCGTGCGCAGCGGCCGCTGCCGGGAGTTCGTGCCGGAGCTGCAGCTGCCGAGCAACGACTAGCGAGAGAGCGCCCAAGGCGCGAAGCGCTAGCCGGTCTCGGTGCGCTTCCGGAGGCATTCGAAGAAGCGGTCCATCATCATCTTCGACGCCGAGCCCAGAAGCCGCTGACCGACCCGAGCGATCGTCCCGCCGACTTCGGCCCGCCCCTGCACAGCGAGCTTCGTGCCCCCGCCGTCCTCCTGAAGATCCAGGGTCGCCTCACCATTGACGAAGCCGGCGCGCCCCTTGCCCGTGACGACGAGCCGGTAGGCGTGGGGTGGCCGCTGGTCCGCCAGCGTGACCGTTCCCTCGTAGCGCCCGGTGACGGCGGCGATGCCGACCGTCAGCACCGCGCGATACGAATCGGCGTCGATGGGCTCGAGGGCCTCGCAGCCGGGGAGGCAGCTGGCGACGACCGCGGGGTCGACGAGCAACGGCCAGAGCGTCGCGGGCGGTACGTCGAAGCGATACGACGCAGTCAGTTCCATGAAGTTGCCGATACCGGAGCCTCCGGCACCTGTCCCTGGCCGGCGCGTGAGAACGGCGCGACTCCGCCCCGCCCGGCGCGGGCGGGCAGCGCGTTGAGGTGGGCCGCGAGCGCGTCGAGGCTCGCCAGATTGTGGGCCGGGAGGAAGTCGTCGACGTAGGGCAGGGCGGCCCGCATGCCGCGCGTCGCCGGTGTGTAGCTCGGCGCTCCCAGGAGCGGGTTCAGCCAGATCAGCCGGTGAGACGATCGCTGGAGCCGGGCCATCTCTTCGCGCAGCAGATCGGGATCGCCGCGGTCCCAGCCGTCGGAGATCAGCAAGACGACGGCGCTACGCACGCCGAGGCGGCGCGCCCAGGTGCGGTGAAAGGTGCGGATCGCTTCGCCCGTGCGCGTGCCGCCGCCGAGGTCGGGGACATGCCGGGCCAGGTGGGCGAGGGCTCGGCCCGACCCCCGGCGCTGGAGCAGCGGTGTGAGCCGCGAGAGCCGCGTGGCGAAGACGAATGCCTCGACCCGCTCGCGTCCGACGCTGACGCCATAGATGAACTGGAGCAGCATCCGGGTGTAGCGCTCCATCGATCCGCTGACGTCGCAGAGCAGGAGCAGGGGCCGGGCCCGGGTCCGGCGCCGCCGCGTCGGCAGTACGATGGGCTCGCCGGCGTGCCGTGTGCTGGCCCG
>JASLOV010000249.1 GCA_030745285.1 Dehalococcoidia bacterium
ACAACCAGCTGCGACCGCACAGCGCACTCGGCTACCGTCCACCGGCGCCGGAAGCGGCACCCGAGCCCATCACACCGGGACGGCTCGCACCCGTTCTGGCTCTAACTTAGGAAGTGGTACAAAGACCGCGGGCAGGTCACCGGCCGTCGACCGAGGTGGTCGGCCGTGGTGACCGGCGAGTAGAGGGCCTAGTCGCTGCCCTCGCCACCCGGGGTTGCGACGACGGGCGGGGCGGGCGGCTCCGCCTCGACGCGCAGGTCGGGCACCCAGTCCAGCCATGGTGGCAGGTACCAGTTCCAGTCGCCCAGCAGTTCCATAGCGGACGGCACGAGCACGGTACGCACGACCGTCGCATCAAGGAAGATCGCCACGGTCAGGCCGGTGCCCATCTGCTGGAACATCACGAGGTCGCCGAGCGCGAACCCGGCGAAGACGGCGACCATGATCAGAGCGGCCCCGGTGATGACGTTCGCCGTGGAGCGCAGGCCGTGCTCGACCGCCGCGGTGTTGTCGCCGCTCTGATCGTAGGCCTCACGCACACGGCTGAGCAGGAAGACGTGATAGTCCATCGAGAGCCCGAACAGGATCGTGAACATGAAGAGCGGCAGCCACGCCTCGATCTTTTCGACGGTGCCGAAGCCCAGGAGGTCCGCGCCCCAGCCAAGCTGGAAGATCGCGACCACCACGCCGTAGGCCGCGCCGACGGACAGCAGGTTCATGAGGATCGCCTTCAGCGGCACGATCAGCGAACGGAAGACCATCAGCAGCAGCACGAACGAGAACCCGAGCACGAAGACGAAGATGACCGGCGTGTAGAGCGAGAGGGAGTCGACGAAGTCGACGTTGAGCGGCGTCTCGCCGCCGATCAGCACCGTCGCACCGCTGCCCTCGAAGGCTGCCGGCACGATCTCGTCGCGAACCTGCTCGAAGGCGTCGAAGGCAGCGGCACTGGCGGATTCGCCCGGGACCGCGAAGGGGATGATCACCAGGTCGCCGGCGGGGCTCACCTCGGGCTCGCCGAGAATCGTGAACAGGGCCGGCTGCGCTTGCAGCGCCGCCACGACCCGTCCGACGCTGGCCTGCACCGCGTCGGCGCTGACATCGTCCGCCTGCACGACGATTTCCGTCGGTGAGACGGCGCCGCCGACGAACTCGCGCTCGAGCACTTCGAACGCCTGGCGCGCGCCGGAGGACTCCGGCAGAGCGCCGACGCCGGTGAATCCGAGTTCGATCTGCGCGTAGGGGATAGCGAGCGCCACCAGCAGGCCGACACTGCCGATCACGCTGACCCACGGCCTGGCCATCACCGTGCGCGCGGCCGCCGCCCAGAATCCACGGCCGCTGTCGACCTGGCCCTGGCGCGAGAAGAAGGGAACGCGGAGACGGTTCACGTTGTCGCCGAGCAGGGAGAGGATGGCCGGCAGGAGCGTGAGCGCGACGGCGACCGTGAAGACGACGACCGTGATCGCGCCGACGGCGAACGACTTGAAGATAGTGTTGGGCACGACGAACATGCCCGCCAAACCGATCACCACCGCTCCACCGGAGAAGAGCACCGCCCGCGATGCCGTGTCCCCGGTGATGGCGATGGCGGCACGCTGCTCATGGCCGCTGACGCGCTCTTCGCGGAAGCGGCCGACGATGAACAGCGCGTAGTCGATGCCGACCGCCAGCCCGATCATCAGCGAGACGTTGTAGACAAAGGTGGAGAGCGGCCAGATGGCGGCCACCAGCGCGATCGCCATGAACGCCGAGGCGATCGAGACCGCCGCGATCACCATCGGCACGACAGCCGCGACGACCGCGCCGAAGACAACTACGAGCACGATGAACGCGACCGGGAGCACCCGCTGCTCCGACTTGAGATCCTCCTCCGCCCCCCTGTTGAAGTCATCGTTCACGCTGGCGAATCCGCCGTTGAGGACGGTGAACGCCGTGCCCGCGGTGACCGCCGCCACAGCCTCCTTCAGCACCTCCACCTTCTCCGCGGAATCGTCGAGCTCTCCCAGCAGCCGCGCCGGCACGAGGGTGGTTCGGCGGTCCGCCGAAACGAGACCCTCCGCGAACGGGCTGCCCGCGTCGCGCAGCTCGAAGTACGAGGTCAGACCGGTCACATCGAACGCGGTGGGGTGCTGGCGCAGCTCGGCGACCAGCGCCACGACGAACTGCCGGTACTCGGCGTCGTCGACCGTCAGTTGCGGGTGGGAGACCACGACCTGCTCGACCAGCGGGTCCGCGCCACGATACTCCACAAGCACATCAGCCGCCCGTTGAGAGTCCGGGTCGTTTGTGAATTCGACCTGGTTCGTGAACGTGCTCGTCACGGCGGTCGAACCGACGACCAGGGCGGCGACGATCGTCACCCACGCCGTGAACACCCACCACCGACGGCGAGCGCTCCACACGGCCAGTCGCCCGGTCAGTCCTGCTTGCTCCATCGCGGCCCCCTCAGATTGCGAGGAATCTGCCACCAGTGAATGGCGCTCGCAGGTGACGATCAAGCGCAGGCGACGCCATCCACAACCTGCCGGCCAGCGTCAGACAGGCCCTGCACGAGGCTCAGACGGTGAGGGCGTCCGCGACGGCATCGGCCAGCGTCTTCGCATCGAACGGCTTGCGGAGCAGGCCCAGCGCGCCGCGTTCGCGGGCCTCGTCAGCGAGCGCGAATCCGCTGAGCATCAGCACTCGCTGGTCGGGGTCAGCCTTCAGCAGTTCGTGCAGCGTCTACCAGCCGTTCGGGGCCGGCATGTTGACGTCCAGCAACACCAGGTCGAACGAGCCGCCGTCGCTCTGCCGCAGCGCACCGTCACCGCCCGTCGCCGATGTGACTTCATAGCCGGCACGCGACAGGACCTGGTGCGCGATCTCGATCACGGCGGCCTCGTCGTCGACCACCAGCACGCGCCTCCGGTTGCCCGGCGCGGAACCGTTTGCTGAGACCTCGCCGGCCTCGTCATCGTCGTGAAGCCCGGGCGATGACGACGGCAGGCGCACCGTGAAGGTGGTGCCACGACCGGGCGTCGAATGCACGCTCATCGTTCCGCCGTGGTCAGAGACGATGCCGTACGCCGTCGAGAGGCCGAGCCCAGTACCCTCGTCCACCTGCTTCGTCGTGAAGAAGGGGTCGAAGATGCGCTCGCGTACCGCCGGCGGCATGCCGGCGCCGTTGTCCGTGATCCGGAACTCGGTCAGCGTCTCGCCAGCGAGTTCGAGCATGGCGAAGACGACGTCGATCCTCGGCTCGTAGTTCTTCGGGCCGGCCTCGGCGTCCATTCGAAGGACAACCGCATCACGCGCGTTCACGAGCGGGTTCATCATCACCTGCTGCACCTGTCCCTGGTCCGCCCAGACCTGAAGCGGTGTGCCGTCGTCGTGCAGGTCGATGGTGATCCGGCGATCCACTGTCTCGTCGAGCAGAGCGACGCTCTCTTCACCCAGCCCCCGCAGGTCGACGAACTGACGCGTCGCGTCGCTGCGGCGCGAGAACTGCAGCAGCTGCTGCACGAGCTGCGCCGCTCGGTCGGTGGCGATGCTGCCTCGTTCCAGCCAGGGCGAGTCGCCGTGCTCTTCACGGGCGAGCTCGATTGAGCCGCCGATGGCGGTGAGCAGGTTGTTGAAGTCGTGCGCGACCCCGGCCACCAGCGTCCCCACCGCTTCAAGCTTCTGCGACTGCAGCAGCTGCTCGCGCAGGCGGACCTGCTCCGTCACGTCGTGCAGTTCGGCCAGCACGCCCACGACCTCGCCGTCGTGGGTGAACGGCCCCGAGTTGACCTGCAGGACGAACTCGGTCCCGTCCCGCCGCAGGGCACGGTACGTCTCACCGCGCCCGCCTACGCTGGCGACGCCGCCGCTCGCATCGCTGAAGCGGCTGCGTGCTCGTTCGAAGTCCTCCGCCACGATCAGCTGCTCAATGGGCGTCGAACGGAACTCATCAGCCGTGTATCCGAAGAGGTTACACATGGCCTGGTTGAACCACAGCACGGAGCCGCTGCGATCCCTGAGCATCAGCCCCCCTCGCACCGTATCGACCACCGCCAGCAGGTGCTCCTCACTCTCGCGCAACGCCCGCTCCGCCACCTGCCGTTCGCTGACGTCGCGCATGACGGCAGTGAACTCGCGCGACGTCCCCGGTATGTCTGGCACCTCGGCCAGGCTGATCTCGATGGGGAAGTCAGTGCCGTCTTTGCGCCGCCCCACGACTTCACGCGTACGGCCGACCATGACCCCTTCCGCCGTAGAGGCCTCTCCCGTCCTGAGGAAGTGCTCGATGTAGTTCTGATGGTGAGCGCGGTCGTCGTCAGTGATCAGGACGTGGACATCCCGGTTCGTCAGCTCCTCAGACTCCCAGCCAAATACCGCCAGTACCGCCGCATTCGCCCGAACGATCTTGCCGCGCTCATTGATTCGGACGATGGCGTCGGGCGCGGTCTCCAGGATGGCTGCGGTTTCGGCGGCGGAACTCTCCACACGCTGCCTCAGGGCCAGCTCTTCGGTGACGTCCCGCACCTCCAGCATCGCGCCCACGCGTTCGCCCTGCAGCGCGAATGGCGAGGCATGGATGTCCACGTCGATCAGGGCGCCGTCCTTGCAGACGAGTTGCATGCGCTGCCGGTTCGCCCAGGAGCCGCCGACGATTGCGCCCGCAAGCCAGTCATAGGTCGCTTCGCGGTCCTCCGGCCGCAAGACCCGCGCAAGCGACGTCTGCTCCAGCTCCGCCCGGTCGTAGCCAAGCATCTCCACCATCGCTGCGTTGAGCATGGTCGCTCGTCCCCGGGCGTCGAGGGCCGCGACGCCGCTCGCGCCGGTCTCGAACACCGCGCGAAACCGCTCCTCGCTGTCGCGTAGAGCGCGGTCGGCCGCGACGCGGGCTGTCACGTCCTGGACGACGCCCGTCACCGCCTCCGGCCGGCCACCGGCGTCAAACGTGACCCGTCCCTGCACCTCGACCATTCGCTCGCGACCGTCGGCCAGTTGCAGGGGGGCGGCGAACCCTTCCCAGGGGACGCCGTCGCGGGCCGCGGCCTTCAAGAGCACCCACAGCCTGTCGGCGTCCTCGACGGTCAGAAGTTCATCGAGCGGGCGGCTCGCCGGTTTCGCATCGCCCGGCTCCCGCCCGCTGATCCGGTAGAGTTCATCAGACCACTCCACCTCGCCCGTCTTCAGGTCCCAGTGGTAGCTCCCGAACTGTGCAAGCTGCTGCGCTTGCGCCAGCTGTTCCCGGCTCCGCTCAAGTGCGCGCTGCGCGAGCATCTTCCCGCTGACGTTCTCCGCCTCGTTCAACAGGCCGCGATCGGGATCGCCGAGGTTCAAAGCCGTAAGCCGGCTCGCCACGTACACCGGCTCCCCTTCGCCGGTGTTCAGGCGGCATTGATACTCAACCACGACTTCATCGCCGTTTCGCACGGTGGTGGCGAGCCGGGACACCCGTTTCCGGTCCGCCGGGTGCACGAGATCGTTGACCCGTTCGACGGCGGCGATCTCCTCTTCGGAGTAGCCCAGCATCTCGCGGAACGCGCGGTTCATGAGTACGACGTTGCGCTCGCCATCGGTCAGGACCACGCCGTTCCGGGTCGTGTCCAGCACCAGCCGGAGACGCCGCTCGCTCTCTTCCAGCGCTTCCGACGGCCAGACGTGTGACAGCACGTGCGGGATCACGCCGGCGAGTCCGAGCAGCAGCAACAACAGTAGCGCCGCGACGGCGAACGTCGTCCGCCGCGCCGGCTCGTCGATCGTTTCGGTCGAGATCACCTGATCGAGCGTGACCAGCCAGACGAGCATGGCGAGCGGGAGCGCGAACGCCAGCACTGGCCAGACACTGCGACGGCCCGGCGCGACGTTCAACGCAACCACGATCCCCGTTGTGACGAGCACGATCAGCAGGGAGCCGACGATCATCAGCGCAGCAGACAAGAATCGACCCCCGGAGCCGGCTGCGGTCGCCGGTTGTTATCGAACGACGTATCCAACACCGCGGACCGTGGCGATCACGTTGCGGGCGCCGGCCGCGGCCAGCTTGGAGCGAAGCCGCGAGATCTGCTTTTCGACGAAGTTGCGCGCGCCGAATGTCTCGTAGTCCCAGACGGCGCGTGAGATGTCGTCCGCGCTGAGCACGTCTTCGCGATGTTCCAGCAGCAGCGCCAGCAGCGCGAATTCCTTCTGCGTGAGGTTCAGCAGCTCGCCCCTCACGAATGCGCGGTGCGCGCCACGGTCGACGCGTACTCCCGACGGACCATCAAGGCTGCTGACGGCAGACGCCGGCCCGCTCTTGCGGCGCAACAGCGCCCGCGCACGACGCGTCACCTCGTTGAGGTTGGCCGGCTTGACGACGTAGTCGTCGGCGCCGAGGTCGAACCCGGCCAGCCGTTCCTCAACGCTTGCCGCCCCGGTCAGGAACATCACCAGGATGTCGTCGTGACGGCGGCGCACCTCCCGGCAGAGTTCGAACCCGGACATGCCGGGCAATCGGACATCAATGATCAGCAGGTCGAAGCGGCCGCGCTCCAGCAGGTCGAGCGCCTCCTCCGCCTGCTCCGTGGTATCAGTCTGAAGCCGTCTTCTCGCAGTTTCAGCGCAATTGCCTGACTCAGCAGGTCGTCGTCCTCCACCACCAGCGCGTGCGGCGCGGCTTCAGCGCGGCCACCGTTAGGCTCCGCAGTCGTCATCTATCCGGCCCCGCTCCCAAGCCTGCGCCGGCGAACCCTGAGCGTTCGCGACCCCACCGCTGATCTCAGCACCCGACAACCGCCAGCGCCGCTCGCCGGGCCATGATCCTGCCTGTGGCAGCGACGACGGGCCGTCAGAGTGCGAGGGTACTACGTCAGGAATGGGAACATTATCTGACCTGGCACTGACCCTGGGGCCCGATCCCGATTCCGCCGTCGCTCCGCTCCATGCCAGAAAGCTTATGTGATGGCGCGGCCTCTCCGTCAACGCTCCGGCAGTCGAGTGTAGTGCTCGAGGTATGACGGCGTCGCGATGTCGAGCCGCATTAGCGGGTCGACATCAGGAGCACCGGCCCGGAGGGCCAGCGGCACGACCCCGGCCCAGACCGGCAGGTCGTAGTCGTCCTCATCGTCGACCGGGTCACCGGGGCTGACCTTGATCGAGACCTCGTCCAGGGGCAGGGCCAGCACCGAGGTTGCCTTCAGCTCCAGCTCGCTGGGATGACGCACCTCGTCCCAGCGCCCCGGTGCGACGTGCTCGACCAGTCGGGCGAGGGCATGCAGCTTCTCTGGGCCCTCCACCAGCGCCGCGCGACCGAAGACCATGACGGAGCGGAAGTTGAGGCTGTGGTGGTAGGCGGAGCGCGCGAGCACGAGGCCATCGAGCAGCGTTACCGTGACGCAGGCTTCGGCCGAGCCACCCTCCAGCGCTCGCAGCGTGCGGCTGGCCGACGAGCCGTGCACGTAGAGCCGGTCGCCGTCTCGCCAGTGCATCGTCGGCACCACAAACGGCCTGCCGTCGACGGCGAAGCCGAGGTGACAGATCAGGCCTTCATCGAGGATCGCATAGGCCGTCGCATGGTCGAAGACGGCGCGGTTCGCCTGACGCCGCATCGTCGTGCGCTCGGTGAACTCGAAATTCCCGGTATCGCTCACGGCCAGCCCCGCCCTCTCCGCCTGCTCGAAGCGCGATGGTACCGCGCACCCCCCGAGCGATCGCTCCCGATTCCGCGACGAGCGTCGGACCACCCCGGCCTCGATCAAGCAGCGCAGGCCGTAGTTGGCGCCGCCCGGGCCTGACCGCCGGGCCTGACCGCCACGCCCTCCTCCCGTTCGAGCTACTCGGGCCGCCAGCGCACGATCAGCCCGTCCGCGTCCAGCGCCTCGATCTCCTGCTCGGACAGTCCCAGCTCGGCGAGCACCGCGTCCGTGTCCGCACCGAGCGTCGGCGCCGGGAGCGGCGAGCCGGTGCGGGATTCAGACATCTCCACCGGCGTGCGCGGGGTGCGGACCTTGCCCAGCGTGGGGTGCTCCTGCGTGGGAATCAGGTCGTTTGCGACCACGTGGGGATCCTCGTACAGCTCCTCGGTGAGGTTGAAGGGCGCGGCCGGCACCCCGGCTTCGTCCAACTGCTCCAGCCACTGCACGGTCGTTCGCTGCAGGAACGCAGCCTCCATGGCCTCACGCACCGCGAGGTAGCCGTCGCTGGATAGCTGCGCCGGTTCGTAGGTCGGGCCCGTGATCGAGGGGTCGTCGACCTCGACGCCTGCCGCGTCGCGAAGAGCCAGGCGGAGACGGTTGTTGAGGCAGGCGACCGCCACGAAGCCGTCCTTCGTCGGATAGACACGGTAGTAGTTCTGAAGCGACGGGCGGCCGATCGCCGAATGCCGCAGCCGTGCGATGTCCTCGTACGAGGCGCCGTCCGCGCGGGCGTTCTCTACGAGCGCGAGGAACGCGGCGCGCTCGGTCGCGTCGTGCTGCTCCACCTGGGAGAGCGACCGATACTGCACGGAGAGCGCGGAGGCGAAGAGGCTGGTCGCGATCGCCTGCCCGCGCCCGGTCTCCGCGCGGCGATAGAGCGCGCTGACGACGGCAAAGGCCGTGTACATCCCGCTGATCACGTCGGACGGCGCGAAGGTCCGCACGCCCGTCGGTGCGCCGTCCACGATGCGTCCTTCGTACGCCATCACGCCGGCAGCGGCCTGCGAGAGCAGGTCGAAGCCGCCGCGATGGCTGTACGGACCGTGATGGCCGAAGGCGGTGATGTCCGCGTAGACGAGCCCCGGGTTGAGCGCGCTCAGCGTCTCGTAGTCGAGCCCCAGCCGTTCCGGCACGCCGGGACGGAAGTTCAGCACCACGACATCGGCGGTCTCCGCCAGGCGGTAGACGATGGCCCGCCCTCGCGGGTCTCGCACGTCGATCGCCACGCTGCGCTTGCCGCGGTTGAGGCCCAGGAACGGGCGGCTCTCGTGCGGGGCCACCGGCGCCTGGCTGCGCCAGTGGTCACCCGTCGTGGGCTCCACCTTCACGACCTCCGCGCCCATGTCGGCCAGCATCATCGTGCCGTAGGGACCGGCGATGTACTCCGTGAAGTCAACAACGCGAACGCCGTCCAGCGTCCCCGGTCCCATCGCGCGCTGAAGCCCGTCGCCGGGGTTCACGATTCTTGCCGGCCCATGAACACCGCCCTTCGCCATCAGCCGCAGCACGCTTCGCTGAACCAGCGCCCGGGGCACGTGCCTTATGGCACGCGCCCGGCAATACGTCCAACACCGATGCGCCACCGCACGCTATCATCGTGCCGATGTACGAAGACACGAACGCCACGCTGAGCGAAGAAGAGGCCGTGCGCCGCGGTTTCTGGCCGTCGGTCGGCCTCGCCGCCGCCATCGCCGCCATCACGTGGCTCTCGATCGGCGTGGTCTTCGGCCTCGGCCAGGCCGGCATCTCCGCCTTCGGCGGCGTCGGTTCCGGGAGTTCCGGCCTGCTGGTCTGGGCGGCGCTCTGGATCGCGATGTGGGCCGCCACCACGCTCGTCGTCGGCAGCGGGCTCGCCGCCGCCTTCAGCGCCTGGGTCGCCCTCTACCCGAGCTTCAGCCGCACGGCCACAGGCACGACCGTGACGACGGCCACTCCTTCGCCGCGGGCCGATTCGACCACTTCTGCCACCTCGACGCTCCCGACCGCTCCGGCCGATGAGCCCCCGTCCGCCGCGCCTCCTGCCGCCGCATCTCCGGCCGGGCTCCCGGCGGAACCAGTCGCCCCGGGCCTCGACGCGCTGGAAGAGGCGAAGCGGCTCGCCATCGAGGAAGCCGAAGCGCTGTTGCGGCGCGACCGCAGCTAGCGGCCGCCCGGCGAGCAACCCGGCAGCCGCCCGATGCGCGTCGCCATCTCCGGCTCCTCAGGCCTGATCGGCACCGCCCTCGGCGCCCGGCTCTCCGCACGCGGTGACGAGGTGCTGCCGCTGCGCCGCGGCCCGCCCGAAGACCCGCGGGCGCTCTGGGACCCGGCCGCCGGCTGGATACGCGACGGTGCGCTCGATGGCGTCGACGCCGTCGTCCACCTCGCCGGCGCGGGCATCGCTGACCGCCGCTGGACGGGCGCCCGCCGGCGCACGATCTGGGAGAGCCGCGTCGACAGCGCCCGGCTACTGGTCGGACACATCGCGGCGCTGGCGCAGCGCCCTCGCGTCTTCCTGAGCGCGTCCGCCGTCGGCTTCTACGGCAGCCGCGGCGACGAGACGCTGACGGAGCAGTCCGCTCGCGGCGATGGCTTCCTGGCCGAACTGTGCGAGGCGTGGGAACGGGAAGCCGTGCGCGTCGAGGCGTCCGGCGTGCGCTCCGTGCAGATGCGGACCGCCGGCATCGTGCTCGCACGCGGCCACGGCGCACTGGGCCGCATGGCGCCGATCTTCCGCCTTGGGCTGGGCGGACGGATCGGCAGCGGCGGGCAATGGATGACGTGGATCGCTCTGGCGGACGAGGTGGCCGCGATCGAGCATCTGCTGGCGGAGGGCTCGATCTCGGGTCCCGTGAACGTCCTGGCGCCGGAGCCGGTCGCGAACGCGGTCTTCACCCGCGCCCTGGCCGGTCAGCTGCACCGCCCGGCGATCCTGCCCGCCCCCGCGTTCGCGCTGCGCTTGATCTTCGGGGTGCTGGCGGAGGAGACGCTGCTGGCGAGCCAGCGCGTCCTGCCGGTCCGGCTGCTCGAATCCGGGTTCCAGCCAGCCCACCCCGACCTGGACGGCGCATTGGCGGCAACGCTGGCAGGTTGACGCGCGGTGAGCCGAACTCCCGGGATGCAGGGCCGCGCCCCTTCCGTCAGCGAATCGTCCAACTTCTCACCGGCGTGGCTGGCGCGGCTACTCCAGTACTGCCAGCAGCGCAGCTTCCACTTCTGCGGCGGACGTGACGCCCTCGAACTTCGCGGCCAGCCGCCCCTCCCGGTCCACGACGAAGATCCACGGCTCCGTCATCAGCCCCCACTCCGCCATCACCGGCAGGACCACCAGCCGTCCGCCGCGCGCCTCCGCCAGGTCGAACGGCTCGATGTGGATGAACGTCGCGGCCCCGCGGTGGCGCTCCTCCAACG
Source organism: Dehalococcoidia bacterium (assembly GCA_030745285.1). GTDB lineage: Bacteria > Chloroflexota > Dehalococcoidia > UBA2979 > UBA2979 > SHYR01. The sequence continues at coordinate 11,034 of JASLOV010000249.1, forward strand.
GCCGCACCACCTCATCGACCACCGGCCCGCAGAAACGCGACTGACAAAAGGCGGGCGTCGCGATCACGATCACGGCCGGCAGCCCGTCCTCCAGCGCCTCCGCCACCGTGACCTCATGCATGCGCGGCTCCGGAGGCAACGAGGAGTCGATCTCCGCAATGTCGTCGACGTCGCGCAGCACGCGCTGAACGCTGCCCGGGATGCGTTCCCCCAGCATCGGCTCCGTCGTGCGCTCCAGCACCGTGAAGAGCATGCGGACCACCGTCGTCTCGCCCGCCAGCTCCGCGGTCACCTCCGCGCCCCAGTCGCCCGGCCGCGCGAACTCCGCGGTGGTGACGAAGACGGCGATCGGTTCGGAGGCGTGGGGGTGCAGTTCGCCATCGGCGTGCTCGTGTGTCGTGCTCGGCCGCATCTCCACTCGCTCCAGCTCGTGGGCGCTGACGAGCGTGCCCGCGTCCTCCTCGACAGCGAAGATGCGCACGCTCGCCGCCAGCTCCGAGAGCAGCGCCCCATCGCGGTCGAAGAGTCCGAAGGCGATGCGGTTCGGCCCCACGCTGATCTGCGAGGTGAAGAGCACCGGCACCACCGGCGCATCCTGGTCAACGGCGATGGCGCGAGGCGACCAGGAGTCGCCGTCATCCCCGCCACCGCCGCAGGCGATGGCGAGCAGCGCAAGCGAGGTGAGAGTCAGAGCCGCGAACGGGCGCAGCCGTCTGATCCGTGTCTTCATCAAATCCGTCCGGCCCGGTGGGAGCTCCGGGGTACGAGTGGGGGAGCCAGCATCTCGCGCGCCCCGGGCGGACGCAACCACCGGAGACAGCTCAGACGCTGGGTTCGAACTCCGCCTCGGGCGCCGGCAGTGAGGTGGCCGTCGGAGCGCGAGAGACGAGCCAGACGCCGCCGATGATCAGCGCCAGCCCGGGGACTGATGACGTCGCCACCACCTCGTCGAGCACGGCCCAGCCCCAGAACAGCGCGGCGACCGGCGCCAGGTAGGTCACCATCGCCGCCTGCGTCGCCGAGGCGGTGGCGAGGATCCAGTAGTAGATGATGAAGGCGATGCCGGAGGCGAGGAAGGCCAGCGCCGCCGTCGCCAGTAGCACCCGCGTCGAGAGTTCCCACGGCACCGGCGGCGACTCGAACGCGAACAGCAACGGGGTGAGCCAGAGGCACGCCGCAGCGGTCTGCAGCGCCGCCAGCATCGTCGTGTCTACGTCCAGCAGCCGCCTGCGCATCCAGATCGCACCCGCGGCATAGCTCGCCGAGGCCAGCACGACGGCAAGCTGGCCGCGCGTACTGTCCCGCGCCACGTCGAGCAGGTCCGGGCCGATCACGACGACGACGCCCACGAACCCCAGCGCCAGCCCCAGCGCCCGTCGTGGGATCAGCCGCTCCACCACCAGGAAGCGGTGCGCGAGCGGGGCGACGAAGAGCGGCATGCTGGCGTTCAGCACCGCGGCGAGCCCGGAATCGATGCGCTGCTCGCCCCACGGGATCAGGAAGAACGGGACGGCGCTGGCCAGCGCCCCCAGCACGAGGAAGTCCCAGAGCCGCCGCCCGCCCCGGGGGAACGGCGTGCGTCGTGCGGCCACGACCGCCAGCAACAGCGACGCGCCACCCACCAGCCGCACCCAGCCGACGGCGACCGGGCCCATCTCGTCCAGCATCACCTTGATGAACATGAACGACGCGCCCCAGATCGCGGCCAGCGCGATCAGCCCGATCAGCTGCGGTGCACGCACGCTCGACGCCTTCCGGGTGGACGCTGCGAGAGCGTCCGAGGGTACGGCCTGCCGCCGCTGCGTGCTGCGGTCGCTGCCTGTGAGCCGCGTTGCCGGGAGGGGGTGGCGCCTAGAGTTCGTCCCGCATGTAGGTCGTGGCCAGGGCGTCCGCGTACTCGTTCCAGAGCGACCCATCGTGCGCTCGGATCCACTGGATGTGGGCGTTGGGGCGCTGCTGCGCGAGCGCGTACGCCTGCTGCACCAGCTCCAGGTTGGCGACGGGTCCCTGCTTGCGACGCCAGCCGCGCCGCTTCCAGCCGGCGGCCCATTTCGTGATCGTGTTCACCACCAGCTGGCTGTCCGAGTAGACCTCGACCGCCTCGCCCGGCGGCACCATCGAGAGTCCCTCGATCATGGCGGTGAACTCCATGCGGTTATTCGTGGTGTCCGGGTCCGCGCCGTAGCGCTGCTCGATGATCTCACCGTTGCGCACGAAGACCGTGCCCCAGCCGCCGGGGCCGGGGTTGCCGCTGCTGGACCCGTCGGTGAAGACACCACTGGTCGGGCCGGAGCGGTGGCGGGCCAGCACGTCGGCCGTCGTGTCGAGGCGTGTCAAGTGGTCACCTTCGTCACCCGGTTCCCTGGCGCCCGGTCACCTGGCGCCGTCCCGTCGCGGCCTCACTCGTGGTCGCAGTCTGAAGCTTCCAGTCGGAGTCTCGCTCGTCCCGCTCGCCTACTCCAGGCTGACGCCGTTGTAGAGCATCACCGGGTCGCCCTCGAAGACATCGCTCTCCAGGTTTGCGACCACCACTACCGGCCGGTCCGCCACGATCAGCCCGCTGCCGACCCAGCCGTCGGGCAGCCGCAGCTCCTCCCACTGGCGGAACGTGAGCTGCCCCTCGACGGCGATCGGCGGCGAGATCAGCCCGCGAGGAAACTGCTTCGAGTAGTAGATCACGCGCACGTGGGCGATCGAGCCGTCGAAGGTGAGCACCCGGAACCACGAGTTCCACCCCCTGGCGTCGCCCCACGGCCCGAAGTTCTTGTTCAGCACGGGGAGCACCACCTGCCGCGAGGCCTCCTCCGCGGTGAAGCCGCGGTAGTCCGCCAGCGACCCGTCCTCCGAGATGCGCTGTGCGACGACGGCGACCGGCTCCACCGCCTGGAGCCGCACGGTGCCGACGAAGGACAGCGGCAGCAGCTCGTCGTCCGGCAGGCAGGCCGCCACCCCGCTGGCGCGCTGGTCACAGGTCAGCGACGAGAACACGGTCACCGTGTGCTCGATCTCGAAACGATCTCCGAACTCGTCCTCGCCCTCGAACAGCAGCGTCACCTCGTTCGGGGCGGCCGTGTCGCCGTTCATGATGCGGAAGCGGGTGCTCCAGGTACTCTGCCCCTCGTTCGCGCGCCGGTCGGCCAGCGGCAGCACAATCACGCGGCTCAGCTCCAACCCGTCGAAGGCGCGATAGGTCGCCAGGCCGGGTGCCTCGCGGAAACGGCTGTCGACGATCACGGCCGGCTGCTGGTCCTCGGCCGCGACGCCCGATGACGTGTCGAGCGTCCGCACGACGGCCGAGCCATCGAAGCCGGAGGGCACCGGCATGTTGTGCTCGTCGCGCAGCAAGGTCGCGCGCGGCGCGAGCAGGTATCCACCGTTCGGGCAGCCCTCGGTCGGGCCGGGCGGGTCGACGAAGGCCGGCAGCAGCGACCCTTCCTGGAAGTAGCTCGTCTGCACGCAGGCCTCGGCGTCGTCGCGGGCGTTCTCGATCGAGAGTCGCGAGATCGCGCCGGCCGTGCTCTGCACGATCGGCGCGTACAGCGTGGAGCTGCCCGCCCCCAGCCGCAGCGAGTCGCCGGCAATCTGGAAGACGCCGTCCTTGAAGCTGTCGCGGGCCAGCATCGAGACGAACGGCTGGTCGACGGTCACGTAGGCGGAGCCGCGGTACCCCGCCGGTAACCCCTCCAGCCCCTGCTGGAAGAAGGACCAGCCGAAGCCGGAGGGCAGCGCCGTGCAGCGGTCCGAGTGCGGACAAGCGTCCGTCGACACCTCAGCGCCGGTCTCGTCGTAGAACGAGATGTCGATCTGCGCGGCGTGGATGCCGACGTTTTGGATGCGGATCCAGGAGTTCTCGTCGCCAAGGTCGAGCGCGTCAGCGTCGACATGCGATCCGCTGGCGGCGAACGCCACAACGGAAAGCGCCGCGAGCAGCGCTGCGACTGCCGGCGCCGAACGCAGCAGTCGAGTCAGGCTCGCTCGTCGCGGTCGTGAGGAGTCTGGCAACGACCCGGGCCGCCCATCTTCCCCGCCAGTGGACGATCATACGCGATCGGCTCTTCGGCGCGACCTGCGCGCCGGTTCGCCTCGACCCGTCGCAGACTCGATGCTACGATCCCGCTCCCGCCTTCCCGGCAACCACTCGGGGTGTAGCTCAGCCTGGCAGAGCGCTGCGTTCGGGACGCAGAGGTCCGCAGTTCAAATCTGCGCACCCCGACCATTCTCCTGGCCCGCCCCTGAGCAGCACTGCTCATGGGTTGTGCACAACATTCGTAGTCGCACCTCGGACGGCGGTGCTAGCATGCGCCGCCAGAATGCGGGAAGAGCGTTGCCCACTTGTCCGGCCAGTGAGCGCCGCACCGCTCAACTCGGACCCCGAGGGGATATCTGACGGAATCGCCTCAAATCGTCCGATTGAGAGGAAACCTTTGTCGCATTACGGACGTTGAGTTGAGTAAGACGCTCACGGAACCGGTTCCCCGCGCCAGCCTGTGCAACCTCCCCATCCGCTGAGACAGTCACTCCTCCCACAGTCCGCGGCGGGGAGACGAGAGCAGTAGCTGCAGGAGACGGCGATGGTCCAGACAGAGAGCCCCAGTCGCAGACAGCGCGTCGAGCGGGCGATCGAGCACGCTCTCGCCAACCGCTGGGATGCCGCGGCGGAGGAGAATCGTGCGCTGCTCGATGAGGACCCGGACGACACGGAGTCCGCAAACCGCCTAGGCAAGGCGCTGACTGAGCTGGAGGACTACGCCGGCGCGGTGACTGCCTACGCGCAGGCGCTGGTCACCGACCCCGCCAACCCGATCGCCCGCAAGAACCTGGCGAAGCTCAAGGAACGCGGCGGGGACGCGGGGGGCGCCCCCGAGGGCGGCAGGTTGAAGGCATCGAAGCCGTCAAAGACGTCACGCCGCAAGGCCGGCGGAACGAAGCGGCCGGGCGAGCTGCGCGCGAACTCGCTGATCGAGGAGTCCGGCAAATCCGCCGAGTTCGAGCTGATCGAGGTCGACGAACAGGCGCTGACGCGCGTCGCCGGCGGCGACGCGGCGGCGCTGGCCACGACCGACGGCGGCGTCTCCGTCACCACGGCCCGCGGCGCCGAGCTGGGCACCATCGAGCGCCGCGCCGCACTGCGGCTGAAGCGCATGATCGAAGGCGGCAACGAATACGCGGTCGTGATCCGTCGCATCGATGGTGGCAAGGCCCGCGTCTACATCCGCGAGAGCCACACCGACCCCTCGCTCGCCGGTCAGGCGTCGTTCATCGCCCCGGCCAAGCGCAAGACAAAGACCCGCGCCTACACCCGCACGTCCGCCGTGGTGCAGCACGAGCCCGACCGGACGGCAGACCCGGACGATACGGACCAGGACGGCGCGGGCGCGGACGATTCCGCCGCCACCACCGAGTCTGGCGAGATGGAGGCGCGGGGCTTCTCCGAGGTGGCCTCCGAAACCGACGACGATGAGGCGGACGACCTCGCCGATGAGCTCGATGATTTCGACGACATCGATGAGAACGAAGACGCGGAACCGCAGGAGACCGCGGGCGACGACGACGAGGAGACCGACGAGGACTAGCCCCTCGCTCGGACGGCGCCGACACACGCCGCTGCCGGTAACATGCCAGCATGTCTCGTGCCGCGAGTCGCAGTACTTCCCGCACAGGGGCCGGGCGACCTCGCATCCTGGTCTCTCGTGCCGAGCTGATCACGAGCGAGCGGTGGGAGGACTACGGCGATCGCGTCGCCGAGGCCGGTGGCGACCCGCAGCCGATCGACTTCGGCGAATGGGAACCGGGGCAACCTTTCCCCGACCACGACGGGCTGATGCTGACGGCGGGCTTCGACATCGACCCGGCCCGCTACGGCGAGGCACGCTCCGACCGGGTGACCGAGGTGGACCCTGGACGCGACGATTTCGAGACGGCGCTGATCGTCGCCGCGCAGGCGGTCGGGCGACCGCTGCTGGCGATCTGCCGTGGCCACCAGCTCTTCAACGTCGTGCACGGCGGCTCACTACTCCAGCACCTCGAAGAGCGCGAGCCGCACCGAGCGCGCCGTGGAGCGGATGGCGAGACGATCGACTCCGGGTGGCACGATGTCGCCGTCGCCGCGGACACCGTGCTCGCGTCCGCGCTCGGGCTGGCAAACGGCGGCCTGCTGCGCGCCAACTCGCGGCACCACCAGGCCGTCACGCTCGACCGCGTCGCACCGGGGCTGGTGGTCGCCGCGACGACGGCGGACGGGGTCGTCGAGGCGCTCGTCGACCGCTCGCAGCCGTGGGCGCTCTCGGTGCAGTGGCACCCTGAGATGGCAGAAGCCGCGGCCCCGTCGGCGGGCGTCTGGCCGGCGTTCGTCGCCGCCTGCTCAACCCACGCAGAACGCACCTCGGGAGCCCGCTCATGACCGACCACGGTACCGCCGGTGAGCCCGACTTCCTCTACTTCGGCTTCGGCTCGAACCTCGACCGGGAGCGGCTGCACATCCACTGCCCGTCCGCGCGGTTCGTGCTCGCGGCGCGCCTGGCCGGTCACCGCCTTGCGTTCTCGCTCGAGAGCAAGCGCAACTGGCACGGCGGCGTGGCTGATGTCGTCGCGGCGCCCGGGCACGAGGTCTGGGGGGCGCTGTGGGCGATCGACGGCGAGCACTCCCACGAGCTCGACGTGCAGGAGGGCCTCTTCCGCGACCCGCCCGCCTACCGCCGCTACACCGTCGCCGTCGAAACGGCAGCGGGCGACCGTGTCACCTGCCGCACCTACCAGGTCGCCGACCCCGACGCGGCGGGTTTCGACCCCTCCCCCGCCTACAAGGCCACGCTGCTGCGAGGCGCACTGGCAATCGGACTGCCGCGGGGTTACATCAGCGCCCTCGAGACGATCCCCGACAACGGCTACGCCGGGGGCGGGCCGGCCTGATCGAATCGTTCCTTGTGGCCTGCGCTGCTAGAATAGGCAGCGACACCGACCTCCCCAGGGCAACCGCACCTTCGGCCTCGCGCTGATGTGGTCGCGTGGAAGGCAATCGCTTGGTCCAGGACACCGATAGCGTCCGGCTCACGCGCATCGAAGATGAGATGCGCGACTCCTATCTCGACTACGCGATGTCGGTCATCGTCTCGCGTGCGCTGCCGGACGTCCGCGATGGGCTGAAGCCGGTGCAGCGACGTCTGCTGTTTGGTGCGCAAGAGCTGGGCATGAGCCCCAACTCCTCCTTCAAGAAGTCCGCTCGCCTGATCGGCGACGTCATGGGCAAGCTTCACCCCCATGGCGACGGCGCCCTCTACGACGCCCTCGTTCGCCTCGGCCAGGACTTCTCGCTGCGGTACCCGCTCGTCACGCCGCAGGGCAACTTCGGCTCAATCGACGGCGACCCGCCGGCGCAGATGCGCTACACCGAGGCCCGCCTGGCGCCGATCGCCGTGGAGCTGCTGAGCGACCTCGACCGCAACACCGTCGACTTCGAGCCGAACTTCGACGACTCGCTCAACCAGCCGACCGTGCTCCCGGCCCGTATCCCCAACCTGCTGATCAACGGCTCCAGCGGAATCGCCGTCGGCATGGCGACGAACATCCCGCCCCACAACCTCAACGAGATCATCGACGCTATCAGCCTGGTGATCGAACAGCCCGACTGCTCCGTCGACGACCTGATGGAGGTCGTGCACGGGCCGGACTTCCCCACCGCCGCCGCCATCTTCAACCGCGACGAGATCCGGCAGGCCTTCGCCACCGGCCGCGGCAAGATCACGATGCGCGCCGTGACCGAGCGCGAGGAGACCGAGAACGGCCGCCTCAAGCTGATCGTGCGCGAACTGCCGTACCAGGTGAACAAGGCCACGCTGCTGGAACGCATCGCCATGCTGGTCCGCAGCAAGCGCATCGAGGGCATCTCCGACCTGCGCGACGAGTCAGACCGCGACGGCATGCGCATGGTGATCGAACTGGGCCGCAGCGCCTCTTACGCGTCGGTGCTCGCGCAGCTCTACCGCCACACCGCGCTGCAGTCGACGTTCGCCGTGAACATGCTGGCGCTGGTCGATGGCCAGCCGCGCGTGATCACGCTGAAGGAGGCGATCGAGGCCTTCATCGACCACCGCCGCGAGGTGATCCGCAGGCGCAGTGAGTTCGACCTGGAGAAGGCGCGGGAGCGCGCACACATCCTCGAAGGCCTGCTCAAGGCGCTGGAGGACATGGACCGCGTGATCGCCACCATCCGCGCCGCCGGCTCCGCGGACGAGGCGAAGACCGCGCTGCAGGAAGCGCCGCTCAGCCTCTCCGAGCGCCAGGCGCAGGCCGTGCTCGACATGCAGCTGCGCCGGCTCGCCCGGCTGGAGCGCGAGGCGATCGAGACCGAACACGCCGAACTGACCGAGCTGATCGCTGAGCTGGAGGACCTGCTCGCCAACCCGGGGAAGATCGACGGCCTGATCAACGAAGATGGCGCGGACCTCAAGGAGAAGTACGGCGACGCCCGCCGCACGCAGGTCTTCACGCAGCCGGTCGAGAACATCTCGGACGAAGACCTCGTCGCCCACCAGGAAATCGTCGTCACCATCTCCGACCGCGGCTACATGAAGCGCGTGCCGCTGGAGACCTACCGCGTGCAGGCGCGTGGCGGCCGCGGCATCACCGGCATGGGTACCCGCGAGGAAGACGCCGTTCGCCACCTCATCGTCTGCGACACGCACGACTCGCTGCTGCTCTTCACCCACACCGGCAAGGTCTACTCGCTCAAGGGCTTCGAGGTGCCGGAGGGTTCGCGCCAGGCGCGCGGCATCCCGGTCGTCAATCTCGTCGAGGCCGGGGCGGAGGACCGCGTCACGACCGTCGTCGTGGTGAAGGACTTCTCCCGCGACTCGATGGTGCTGGCGACCTCGGGCGGACAGGTGAAGCGCACACCGCTCGAGCAGTTCGCGTCCGTGCGTCGCGCCGGCCTGATCGCCATGCGGCTCGACGCCAACGACCAGCTCGTTGCCGCGCGCGCCGCCCGAGACGAGGACGACGTGCTGATCGTCTCCAGCGGCGGGCGAGCGATCCGCTTTAACGTCGGCAAGCTCCGCATCGCCTCCCGCGCCTCGGGCGGTGTGCGCGGCATGCGCCTGAAGGACGAGGCCACCGTGATCGCGCTCGTGGTGTCCACCGACGGCGACGACCTGCTGGTCGTCACCGAGCACGGCGCCGGCAAGCGCACGCCGATGGACCAGTACCCGCTGAAGGGACGCGGCGGCCAGGGCGTGCTGACGTTCCGCCTCAGCGACCGCACCGGCCCGATCTCCGTGGCACGGGCCGTCCGCGCCGACCAGGGAGTGATCCTGGTCTCTCGCGACGGCATCGTCATGCGCACCCGGGCCGAGACGATCAGTCAGCAGGGCCGATCGACCCAGGGCGTCGCCGTGATGAACATCGGCGACGACGACGCCGTCGCGGCGCTGGCCCAGATCGACCTCGGCGCCGACGACGCCAGCGAAGTTGATGCTGACGACGGCGACGACGAGTAGCGGGGCCGCCGGGGGGCGACCGACGCAGACTGCGCCTCCCCGTAGAGGCGCCCGCATCAGACATGCCTGACACCAATACGCCCGACGCAGACGGGTCCAACTCAGCCACATCGTCGCGGCGTGTCCTCGTGACCGGGGCCGCCGGGTTCGTCGGTTCGCACCTCGTCCAACGGCTGCTCCGCGACGGCTACGAGGTGACCGGGCTGGACATCGACCCCGGTCGCCGCCCGACGCCCGAAGGCGTCGAGGTGATCGCTGCCGACATCCGCGACGAGGCGGCGCTGGCCCGCGCGTTTGCGGCCGTGCGCCCGCACACCGTCTTTCACCTCGCCGCCCAGATCTCCGTTCCCGCCTCGATGCGCGACCCCATCGCCGACATCGAGGCAAACGTGATCGGCACCGTGCGGCTGGCGCAGGCGGCGGTCGCGGCCGGCGCCCAGCGCCTCGTCTTCTTCTCTACCGGCGGCGCGCTCTACGGCGACCCGGAGGTCGTGCCCGTGGACGAGTCGATGGAGCCGGCGCCGGCCTCGGTCTACGGGGCCTCGAAGCTGGCGGCGGAGCGCTACCTCGAACTGATCTGCGGAGCGGGGGGCGTCAAATGCTCCGTGCTGCGCCCGGCCAACGTCTACGGCCCGGGCCAGGACCCAGAGGGCGAGGCCGGTGTGATCGCGATCTTCGCCCGGCAGATGTTGCGCAACGAACCGGTCACGATCTTTGGCGACGGCTCACAGGTGCGAGACTATGTCTTCGTCGAAGACGTCACCGACGCTGCGCTGCTAGCCGCCACGGGCGACCCCGCAACCTGCCTGATCGGACGTGGCGAGGGCACGAGCACGCTCGATCTCTACCGCCGGCTGGCCAGCCTCTGCGGCTACGAGCGCGAACCGCTCTTCGCCGACGAGCGGCCCGGCGACATCGCGCGCATCACCGTCAGCACTGCACTCGCCCGTGAGACCTGGGGCTGGGCGCCGCGCGTCACCCTCGACGACGGCCTGGCCGCCACGGTCGAGTGGTTCCGCGAGCGGGACTAACGGGTTCCGGCGCTCGCCGTGTCCGCCGCGTCCGCCTGGCCTGCCCCGTCAGCGGCATCCGCCAGCGCCAGCCTCGCGACGCGACGGCCCATGCGAATCGAGTAGTTCTGGCCGCGGTCCTCGGGGTAGATCTGCGTGGTGTTCGCCAGGTACAGCCCCTCGATCGGGGTGCGGTGGGGCGCGATCGTCTCGTGGTACCGCTCATGCACGATCGGCTGTCCGGCGCGGTCACGGAAGAGCCAGACGCCCCGCACCCACGAGCGGTTGAAGTCCGGGTTGATGCGGCGGATGTAGGGCAGGTAGCGCTCCAGCGTCTGCTCCGCCTCCTCCTCGATGATCGGGGCACCGGGGTCGCAGTAGTTCGAGAGGTAGACGATGTGCTGGCCGCCGTAGCGCTGCGGCGAGACGAAGTTGGTCTGCTCGACGGCCACGACAAACGGGCAGTCATCGTCGGTCAGGGTCAGCCAGTAGGTCTCCGAGAGCGGGCGGGCGAGCGCCAGCGCGAGCACCGTCGCCCACTGGTACTGCACGCCCTCCAGCAGCGCCGCGTAGCCGGCTTCGAGGTCCGGCACCATCCGCCGGAACGCATCCGAGGGGATCGTCGCAATCACGGCGTCGCAGGGCACGATGCGTTCCGGGCCATCGTCCTCGCCGCCGCCCGGCACGCCGAAGCCGACGGCGACGCCGGTCACGCGGCCGTCCTCGACGAGCACACGGCGCACCGGGCTCGCCACCTCGGCGGTCGCGCCCGTCGCCTGCACCGCCTCCACCATCGCATCGACCAGTCGGCCGAAAGAGCCGCGCAGGTAGCCGAGCTGCTCTCGCGCCAGCGGGCCGCCGGGGCGGGAAGCGAAGCGCAGGTGCACCTTGCCCCAGAACCACACCATCGAGACCTCTTCGGCGTGGTCGCCGAATTTCGCGCGCAGCAGCGGCCCCCACACCCGCTCATAGCCCTCGCGTCCGGTGCGAGAGCGGATCCAGTCGCTGGCACGCTGGCCCTCGTAGCGCTGCCACGCCTTCAGCCGCCGCAGCCAGAGCGCCGCCAGGCCGAGCCGCACTCGCGTCAGCAGCGAGACCGCGCCGAAGCGCAGCAGGTCGAGCGCCGAGACGAACGGGTAGCGCCGCTCCCCGACTTGGAGCGCGACGGTGGAGTCGATCCACTCCAGGTCGTCGCCGAGCCCGAGCTGTTCGATCAGTTCGATCGCGTCGGTGTCCGAGCGGAAGAGGTGATGGTAGAACGACTCGATGCGGCCGCCGCCGACCTCGAAAGTGCGCACCTGCCCGCCGAGCACCGGGCCCGCCTCGAAGAGCGAGACCTTGTGCCCCGCCTTCGTCAGCTCCAGCGCCGCCGCCAGGCCGCCAACACCCGCCCCGATCACCACGACGTTCAGTGGATGCCTTCTTCCGACCTCGTGCCCCCGGCGGCCCCGTACCGCCGGCTCGCCGCTGATCGTACCGCCAGACAGCTGATCGCGACGGATCACGGCCCGGTCAGGGTTTCTCCCGACTGAGGCGACCGGGCGGGATGGCGACTCTTCTAGCAGTTCATCGAGCTTAGATCAGGTGGGAAGTGCCCCGAACTGATCACCCGGCAGGTTCGGATCCTGCAGGGACGCTGCAGGGAACGTTCAGGTCAAACCGCGTCTCCCCTCAATCCTGGACTAGAACATTTGTTCGTTTCCAGCTTCCACTCCAGAACTCACGGATTCGTTGACGGAGCGATATATTCGCGAGCCACGGCGGATGCTACGTTCAGGATATCCAGAGTTGCGGCCCGAGCATCTCCGAGTGCCAGCGCCCATTCGAAAGAACTGGCGTTTGCCATCAGCCACACAACGACCGACGACTTGCCCTGCGCGGCGCCCCCCTGCGATCGGACTGCTCGCACGCGAAAGCGCGAAGCGTGCAGAGCGGAGCGTGCGCCGTGCGTGAGAGCGCGGCGCGCCGCCGCGCATTTGAACGTTACCTCCGGCTCGGTGACGAGCGCTCAATCGAGAAGTTGCAGACTGCGCTCGCCGCGGACGGCGACGCCCCATCCCTCCGCACGCTCTATGAGTGGTCGAGGAAACTCGACTGGCAGGCGCGCGTCGACGAGATCGAGCAGGCGGCGACAGAGTCGAGCAGTGCGGTGCTTGACCTGCCCCCGGTCTTTGTACCACTTCCTAAGTTAGAGCCAGAACGGG
>JASLOV010000250.1 GCA_030745285.1 Dehalococcoidia bacterium
CTCCTCCTTCGCCAGCTCGCGAATCGCGGGCCAGAGAATGTTGGTCAGCCGCTCCATCTGCTCCGGGTCGCCGAAGACCTTGCCGCCGAGGACCTGGCGGTTGACCTCGCCATCCTCGCCGACGATGTCGTGCCCGAATTCGTTCACCACCTTCTCGAAGAAGGCGGAATCCGGCGCATACGCACGATGGCCGAGCCGGTCGGCATCGATCACCTGCGCACCATATTCCTGCAGAAGCTCGGCAGCGGTTGATTTCCCGGAGGCGATGCCTCCGGTGAGCCCGATGACGACCATTTAGTCTCCCGAAAGGCTGCGAGCGCGTGATGCTCGGTCAATGGCTACCTGATTGTATTTGTGCGCACATGCGTGCGCAACGCGGGCCACCTCCGGCGACACCGAGACGAAGGCCGGCGCCGACCTGTGCCCTCGATGCCGCCCTCGATACGACGCCGGCCGCCCGCCCTAGCCGGCGGCCTTGATCGCCTCGATCAGCGGCGGCAGGACCGCCTTGTAGTCGGCAACGACGCCGAAGCGGGCCGACTTGAAGATGTTCGCCTCCTCGTCGCGGTTGATGGCGACGATGGTCTTGGAGCCGCTGCACCCGGCCATGTGCTGGCTGGCGCCCGAGATTGCGACCGCGATGTAGAGGTCCGGGGTGACGACCTTGCCGGTCAGCCCCACCTGCTGGCTCACCGGGTACCAGCCAAGATCGCAGGCCGCGCGCGACGCGCCGACCGCGGCCTTGTCGTCGCCGAGCGCGCTCGCCAGCGCCTCCATAACCTCGAAGCCCTCCGGCCCGCCGAGCCCGCGTCCGCCCGAGACGACCATTGAAGCGTCCTGGAGCTGCAGGCCTTCGGAGACGGCCTGCTCGCGACCGGCGATCGTGCCGCGGGACTCCCCGGCGGCGGCCAGCTCGACGGTCTCGCCGGCGCCGCTGTGCGGGTCAGCCAGGGGCTCCTGTGACTTAGCGCGCACGGTGGCGATCGCCGGTGAGGTCGCGAAAGAGTAGGTGGCCTGTGCGTTGCCGCCGTAGCACGGCCGCGTCGCGCGGAAGCCGCCGTCTCCGGACTCCACGGCGACGCAGTCCATCGCCGCCGCGCTGTCGAGCCGGAACGCCAGCCGCGGCGCAAGGTCACGACCGATGCCGGACTGCGCCATCAGCACGGCGGCCGGGCTGGCCTGCTCGACCGCGGCCTGAGCGGCCGCGATCCACTGGTCCGGCTGGAACTCGTCGTAGGCCCCGTCGGCGCCGACGTAGGCGCGGTCCGCGCCGGCCGCGAAGGCCGCGTCGGCGGCGCCTGCGGCCGCTGCGCCCAGCAGTGTGACGCTGACGTTGCCGCCGTCCGCAAGCCGCCTCGCAGCGCCCAGCAGCTCCGCCGTCACCGAGGCCGGTGCGCCGTCTTCAACTTCGCCGATGACGAGAATGTCCTGTGCCATGGTGATTGCTCCTTCGGGCGCCCTCTCCGAGCAGCCCTGCTTGTCTGGGGTCGGGGGGTCGGGGGGTCGGGGGGTCGGGTTAAAGGACCTTCGCTTCGCGCAGGGCGGCGACCAGCGCCTGCGCCTGCTCCTCGGGGCTCTCGCCCTCGATCATGTCGCAGTCACCACCCACCTCCGGGATGAACAGCCGCTCCAGCTTCAGGCGCGCGCCGGCCGCCCCAACCGAGGAGGCGTCGAGCCCGAGGTCGGCGGCGGTCATCGTGTTCACGGTCTTGCGCGCGGCCTGCATGATCTGCTGCAGCTTGGGGTAGCGCGGCTCGCCCAGCTCGTTGGAGACGGTGACGACGGCCGGCATCGGCACCTCGACCGTCTCGAAGCCGTCGGCGAGTACCCGCTTGACGGACATCTTGCCGTCGGCGACCTGCACGTCGCTGGCGATGATCGAGCCCGGCCAGTTCATCAGCTCGCTGATGCCGAGGCCGACCTGGCCCATGTCCCAGTCGGCGGCCTGCCGGCCACAGAAGACGGCGTCGACGTCGCCGAGCTTCTCGATCGCAGCCGAGAGCACCGTTGCGGTCGTGTAGGAGTCACCGCCCTCGAAGGCGTCGTCCTCCAGCAGCAGACCCTCGTCGGCGCCCATCGCCAGCACCTGCTTGATGGCGGCCTGGGCGCTCTCCTTGCCCATCGAGATCACGGTGATCTTCGTGTCGTCTCCGGCCGTTTCCTTGACGCGCAGCGCGGCTTCGGCGGCCATGCCGTCGAACTGGCTGAGCACCGGTGCGATGCCCTGCGCGGGGACGACCTCGTTACTCTGCTCGTCGATGCGGAACGCCGCGGGCGGCGTCTCCGGGTCGGGGATCTGCTTGGCGCAGACGACGAAATGCATGAACTTCCTCCATCAGCGGACGCCACTCCGGCGTCCTCGATTTCATCACCGGCACTACTGGCCGGTTGAACTTGCTCCCGTGCCGGCCTCGGCGCCTGCGCCGGCCGGCCTCGCACCATCGGACCCAGCACCATCAGGGCCCAGCACCGCCCGCTCAAGCAGTTCGGCGATGTCGAAGGCGGCGATGCGGCCTTCTTCCTCGGGCTGAATCGATGGGATGCCGTCTTCGAACATCTGGATGCAGAAGGGGCAGTTCGACACCACCTGGTCCGCTCCGGTGCCGACGGCTTCCTCGGTGCGGACGTGGTTGACGCGCCGTTCGCCGACCTCTTCCTGCCACATGTTGCCACCGCCCGCGCCACAGCACAGCCCCTTGCTGCGCGTGCGCTTCATCTCGGTGAACTCCGCCCCGTCGATCACCTCGATGATCTGGCGCGGCGCTTCGTACTGCCCGTTCATGCGGCCCAGGTAACAGGAGTCGTGGTACGTCATCGATTCATCGAGGGCGAAGCGGGGCGTGAGCTTCCCCTCATCGAGCGCCTGAACCAGGAACTCGGTGTGGTGCAGCACCTCAAAGTGGCCATCGAACTGCGGATACTCGTTCTTGAAGGTGTTGAAGCAGTGCGGGCAGTTCGTGATCACGCGCTGCACCTGCTTCGCCTTGAAGGTCTCCACCAGCTGCTGGGCGAGGATCTGGAACAGGTACTCGTTGCCCATTCGTCGCGCCGGGTCGCCGTTGCAGGTCTCCTCCTGCCCCAGCACCCCGAAGGACGCCCCGGCCTCCCGCAGCAGGCGGAAGACCGACTGCGTGACCGGCAGGTTTCGCTCCACGAGCGAGCCGGAACAGCCGACCCAGTAGAGGTACTCCTGGGAACCGTCGAAGAGTGGGACGTCTCCCAGCCCCTCCATCCACGTCGTGCGCTCCAGCGTCGTGCCGCGCCAGGGGTGGCCGCGCATCTCGATGTTCTCCAGCGCCTGCTGGGCGGAGGCGGGGATGCGCGCCTCGTCCATCACGAGGTAGCGGCGCATGTCGACGATCGTCGGCACGTGCTC
Source organism: Dehalococcoidia bacterium (assembly GCA_030745285.1). Lineage (GTDB taxonomy): Bacteria > Chloroflexota > Dehalococcoidia > UBA2979 > UBA2979 > SHYR01. The sequence goes on from JASLOV010000250.1 coordinate 3,377, forward strand.
GATCATCACCGGGCACTCCTGCATGCAGGCGCCGCAGGTGCGGCAGGCCCAGAGCGTCTCATCGCCGATCACCTCGCCGGTCATCGCCAGCGGGGAGACGGCGCGGACGTCGCCCTCCTCGTGCCCGGCGCGCTGGATGTCGGGGCCAACGCTTGCCAGGTGCGCCTTCAGGTCCTGGATCAGGTGCATCGGCGAGAGCGGCTGCCCGGCGACGTTGGCCGGGCAGACTTCCGAGCAGCGGCCGCAGCGCACGCAGGCGTCGAGCTCGAAGAGCTGCTTCCAGGTGAAGTCCTGGATCTGGCCGACCCCGAAGACCTCCTGCTCCTCGATGTTCTCGATCGTCGCGAGGCGGCCGGGCGAGTCCGTGCGCAGCAGGAAGGCGTTGACGGGTGCGAAGAAGATGTGGTCCAGCCGCGTGAATACGATCAGTCCGAGCCATGCGAAGGCGAGCACGATGTGGCCCCACCACATCCAGACGTGGCCGGTCAGCGTCTGCCCCTCCGTGAGGTCGATGACGTTCAGCGCCTCGGCCAGGCCCCACGCCACGAACGACCACTTCGCCCACTCCGGGTGCTGCTCCAGCTCGGTGACGTTGATGCGGAAGGCCTCGACGAGGAACCCGCTCAACAGCAGCAGGCCAAGCCCGCCGATGATCAGGTGGTCTTCGACCCGCTCGTCCCAGCGGATGCGGTGGAGGTCATCGAAGTAACGGCGGTAGAGCGCCATGCCGACCCCGACCAGCCCGATCAGCCCGAAGAGGTCGCCGTAGAAGGAGAAGAAGAGGTAATAGTCGCCCTGCAGGAAGTGCAAGCCCAGGTCATCGTCGATCGCGACCTGGGCGGTGACGATGGTGAGCACGACGATCGAGAAGAAGATGCATGTGTGCATGATCCCGGCGTAGGGATCGCGGCGCACCTTCTCCTGCCCGATGCCCAGCCGCAGCGCATTGCGGAAGCGCAGCGGCACCTCGCCCAGCAGACCGGGCGTCGGCTTGCCGATCATCCAGAGCGTGGCGTGGCGCACGATGCCGTAGGCCAGCAGCCCGACCAGCGCCGCCATCAGCGCGTAGACGGCCCACCCTTGCTCGATGTTGAAGAAGATTTCGCGCCCGGCGTTGCTGCGCTGCGCTTCCGCGGCGCCGACCAGCCCGACGCCGCTCAACGCCAGCGCCGGCGCCCACCAGGCGCCGACGAAGCGCACGCGAGCGGGCTTCCCCTGCCCCGGGATCGGGCTGGACTCCTGCGGTTCGGGCGCTCCGTCTACGAGCGCGGCCACGTCAGGAGCTCTCCGCCGGCACGAACTGGTCGCGGAGGTCGTTCTTCAGCACCTTGCCCATGACGTTGCGCGGCAACTCGTCGACCCACTCGTAGCGCGCAGGCGCCTTGTACGAGGCGAGGTGGGTCTTCACGAAATCGGTCAGCTCATCGTCGCTCGCGCCGCTGCCGACCACGATCGCGACGACGACCTCGCCCCAGTCCACGTCCGGCATGCCGATCACGGCCGCCTCGGAGACGGCGTCGTGATCCTCCAGCACCTGCTCGATCTCCGCCGGCGCGATGTTCTCGCCGCCGCGGATGATCAGGTCCTTCAGCCGGCCGGTGATGAAAAGGTAGCTGTCGGCGTCCAGGTAGCCGACGTCGCCGGTGTGCAGCCAATCGCCCTGGATGGCGTCGGCAGTCTCCTCCTCGCGGCCCTGGTACTCGCGCATGATGCGCTCGCCGCGGATGCAGATCTCGCCGGGCTCGCCAGATGGCAGCTCGCCGCCGTCTGGCCCGAGGATGCCGACATCGATGTCCGGCATCGGGCGGCCGACCGAGCGCAGGCGCTTGATCGTCATCTCGTTCTCCTCGTCCGTGCCGTCGAGACGGTGATCGTCCGGTCCGAGGAAGGTCATGGTCGAGGTGGATTCGGTCTGGCCGTAGGCGTTCATCAGGCCGCACTCGAAGACGTCGATCGCCTGGCGCACCACCTCGAACGGCATCGGTGCGGCACCGTATGTGATGTTCTGGAGCGAAGAGATGTCGTGGCTGACAAAGCCGTCGACCTCCATGATCCGCTTCAACATCGTGGGCACGAGGAAGGCGTGCGTCACTGATTCGCGCTCCACCGCCTCGAGCCAGGCGGCGGGCTCGAACTGGGGCAGGATGGTGAGCGTGCGGCCGCTGAAGATCGGCCCGATCATCTGCGTCGCCCCGGCGATGTGGAAGAGCGGCACCGCCACGAGGTTGATCTCGCGCTCGCCGACCGGGTCGGCCGGGTTCTGCGTGTTCAGCACGTACGCTGAGAGCGCCTTGTGCGTCAGCACCACGCCCTTCGGCAGCGCCGTCGTGCCCGAGGTGTAGATGACAAGCGAGGCATCCTCTTCCTCGGTCTCGGCAAAGATCGGGTCGTCCGAGCCACGCTCGCGCAGGTCTCCGATCGAGGGGTAGCCGTCGGACGCGAAATCGAGCGCATAGACGTGTTCAACGCGCGAGATGTCGGGACGGATCTCGTCGAGCAGCGACTGGTAGCGCTCCGAGATGAAGAGCACGTTCACGCTGGCGGCGTCGATCATGTACGTCAGTTCTTCGGTCTTGGCGCGATAGTTCAGCGGCACGAAGGTGGCGCCGACGATCGCCGAGGCGTAGTAGAGCTCCACGAACTCGGCGGAATTAACCGCCATCACACCCACGTTGTGGCCCTTGCCGAGGCCCAGGTCTTTAAAAGCGTGCGCCATCCGGTAGACCCGAATCTGCAGCTCTCCGTAGGTGCAGGAGCCGCCCGGGTCAACGAGCGCCACTCGGTCGGGCACGATCGAAGCGGTGATGGTGAGGAACTCTGCCGTATTCATGTCGTCGCTACCCCCTGGATCGGCATCGTGTGCTAGGGCGCGTCTTCGCGCCGGATGCGCAGACGATCGCCGTCCGCTTGGATCGGCACGCGACTGAGGTCAAGACCATCGCCCGCCAGCCCCCGTCCGGTGATGTCATACATCGAATCGCTGCAAGCGTCGAAGAACCGGCCGCGCCCGTCGGGCCCAGCGAGGTCGGGACGGAAGGTGACGGTGCAGCGTGAGCCGTCGTCCTCGCGATGGGGGTCGATGTCGGAGAATGCCACCACCGGCCCGTCCGCCGGGCGGACGGCGAAGACGTGGTCACTGCTGAAGTAGACCATCGCGCCGGGCTCATAGTCCGTGAGCCATCCGAGCTGGATATCGCCATCCCCCCGCGCGAGGAACGCCCCTAGGAGGAGTACCCCGATTACCCCGAGCATGAGCAGGGCGAATGCCACCAGGCATCCCGGGCGTACCCCGTCCGGCTCGTCGTTCTCCGCCATCGAGGAGTCTGTCTGCTCTGCCGTGGTCGCCCTCCCCGGGGCGGAAGCGCGGCTCATCATAGTGAATCTGGAATCTGCGCGCCAGACGCGTCCGAGGCTGCCCGCCCGGTCTTCAACAACCTCACAGGGTCCACCACCCTCACGGGCTACCGGCCGGCGGACCCTCCGCCGGCGTCGCGCCCGATCACCTCGACGTAGACGTGGAGGACGCCGCTCGCATCCTCGGAGACGGTGGCGATGAACGTCCGCAGCGGTGCGCTCGTGCCGGAGACCGCATCGCCGTCGATCGCCCAGATCGCGCCGCTGCAGGGGTCGAGGAAAGCCCCCGGCGTACGGTCAGGGTTCTCGCTCTCGGCGCGCCTGTCCTCCGGCAGCCAGTGCACGCGGCAGCCGGTTGCCCGCACCACGCCGTCCAGCACCCGCAGACGGCCGTCGTCCAGCCCGAAGACGTACAGCCCCGACTCCTCGAAGGGAACGAGTCTGCCGACGGCGAACTGGTCCAGCGGCCCGGCGTCGTAGCTGGAGACGGTGAACTGCGGCTTCGAGACCAGCGCGCCCCACAGCACCGCCACCAGCGCCAGCACGATCACGACGACGAGCGCGACCGGCCTCAGCCTTCGGGCCGCGAGGGTGGAAGCGAAGCGCGTCAGCAGCCCGGGGCGCGGTCGGGAACGTTCGTCCACGTCAGCTCGTCGAGGCGCGTGCCGGGGTTGCCGCTGCCGCCGCGGCAGAGGCCAGGCGCCGCTCGAGCGCGAGCCCGGCGTCGAGCGGCAGGTCGAGCCCTTCGACCACCGCGCGCTTGGTCAGCCGCTGCGCCACCGGGTCGCGCTCGGCAAGCCGGCGGGCGAGCGTCGCCGCCTCGTCCCGCAGCCGCTCGCGCGGCACCACGGCGTGGACGAGCCCGAGTTCGTGGGCCTCGGCCGCATCGATGCGGTCACCGCTGGTGGCCAACCGCAGTGCGTCGCCAAGGTTGATGTGCCGCGAGACGGTCTGCGTGCCGCCGGCGGAGGGGATGTAGCCCAGGGTCACCTCGGGCAGCGCGAACTGCGCATCCTCCGAGGCGATGCGGAGGTCGCAGTACAGCGACATCTCGAGCCCGGCGCCGAAGGCGAAGCCGTGGATCGCCGCGATCAGCGGCACCGGCAGCGGCGACATCAGTCCCCAGAGGTCGCGGCCGAGGCGGGCGTCGCGCGCGGCCAGGTACGAGGGGGCGCTGCCGAACTCGGTGATGTCCGCGCCCGCCGAGAATGCGCGGTCGCCTGCGCCGGTGAGCACGGCGGCGCGCACCGTCGGGTCATCGCGCAGCATCGTCAGCATCGTCCAGAGCTCGTCGCGCATCTGGAGGTGGACGGCGTTCAGCCGTTCCGGCCGGTTCAGCGTCAGCCAGACGACATCGTCTTTACGGTCGACGAGGACGAGCGGCTCGGCCATCGATCAGCTCGGGCGCGGTGCGGTCAGCCGCATCGGGAGGTTCCGCATCGTCCTGATCCCGGGGGCTAGAGCCAATCCGGCTTCTTGATCGGCGAGGCCTCTGTGCGGATCGCGACCCGCTCCAGCTCCGCGTTCACCTTCTCGGCGAGCAGCCGCATCGCAGGCGAGCCCGGTGACATGTCCTCGGAGCGCCAGCGCCGGATCGCGGCGCGGTCCTTCTGCCCGATCTTAAGGTCGACGACCTGCTCGACCACGTTGTCCATCATCGCCCAGACCTCTTCGACGGTGAATTGGACCCTCATTGCCGGCGCCTCTCGGCTGCAGAGACGCGCACCTTGCCGCGTCGCCGCAGCATGCGCGTCGAATGCTCATCGATGAGGTTACCCAGGGCCTCGTTGAAGACGGCCGCGTACTCGTCGAGGCCCAACGTCTCCGGGTCGTGGGCGCGCCGCCAGTCACGCACCGCATCCTTCGTCGTCTGCGACAACTCGACGTTGTCGAGCACCTGGGAAGTGACGAGGGAGATGACGGTGCTGACGTCGTCCACGTCGAGAATTACGTTCATCCGGGAGGCTCCGTTCGTTGTATTCGTGCAGATACCGTGCGTGACCGCGGGGCGCTACGTCAACGGCCGGCGGATGGCCGCTAGTGACCGGTGAAGTTCGGCGGCCGCTTGGCGGCGAATGCGCGGACGCCCTCCGCGCGGTCTCCGGTGGTTTGCAGCAACACCGTCAGGTCGAGCTCGTAGCGCAGCGCTTGCTCCAGCGTCATCTCCGCCCCCCGGTGCACCGCTTCCTTCGCCATGCGAGTCGCGATCGGGCCACGCGAGGCGATCGCGCGGGCAATCTCGACGGCCGCGGCGGTCACCCCGCCCGCATCGCCGGAGTCGACGACGGCCGAGAGCAGTCCGATGCGCTTCGCCTCGGCCGCGTCGACCTCATCGCCGGTCAGCAGCAGCCGCAGTGCGTGGGCGCGGCCAACGATGCGGGGCAGTCGCTGCGTGCCCCCGCCCGACGGCACGACGCCGCTGGCGGTCTCCGGCATGGCGAACGTCGCCGCGCTGCTCGCCACGCGGATGTCGCATGCGAGCGCGATTTCCAGTCCGATGGAGTGGGCCGAGCCCTCGATCGCCGCGATCGCCGGCTGCGGTATCTGGGCCAGCGCCTGCACCCCGGCGGCGGGCGGCGGCGACTCGGTGGAGAGCGCCTCGCCGTTCCAGCCGGCGCAGAAACCGCCGCCGGCGCCGGTGACGACGACCGCGCGGATGCCGTCGACATCCGCCGCGATCTCCTCCGCGGCGGCGGCCAGGGCGGCGTCGAACGCACCGTCGGCGAGCCCGCCGGGCGGCTCGATCGTGAGCGTCGCGACATGGTCTTCGACGGCGAAGCTGATGAGCGGCACGAGTCCCTCTCAGGCTGCCCTCAGACAGTCTTCCATGCTCCGCCGGCAGAGGCCAGGCGAAGCGCCGGGATCGTACGGGCGGCCAATCCGGGGCGTCAACGAACCGCTGGACGGTGCAGACCACGGCTGCGAGGATGCCCGCGAGAGCACGCGAGCAGGCTCGTGGCGGGCGGCAACGGGGGCGGCGATGAGGTTCACGCGCGGCGACCTGCCCGGGATCGCCATCGCCCTGCTGGGCGGCCCGGCGCTCTTCCTGCTCTTCCTCGCCTCGTACGACGTCTGGGACCACCGCGGCACGCCGCTGCTGGGGGCGATGGCGGGCAACTTCGCCGTGGCCATCGGGCTGGGGGCGGCGTTCAGCCGCTTCGTCCGCCACTGGGAGATCCCGGTGGCCCTGCTCGCCGGCCTGCTGGCCATCGTCGGCGGCGTGATCTGGCTGCAACAGAGCGACAACGACGGCACCGCGCTGGCCACGACGCTGAAGCTCGCCGGCGTCGCCGACTTCATGTTGCTCAACCTCGTGGTCGGCGGCCAGGTCATCTGGTTCGGGCTGATCCCGGTGATGGACCGCCGCGCCGCTCGCGCCGCCGCCGCTGCTGAGGCTGCCGTCGCCGTCGCCGACGAACAGTAGCCACGGCCCAATCATGACCCTGCGCACACGCCTGGACCGCGCCGCGCTATCGATGCTCGCGGCGTGGATGGGCGAGCACTATTTCCGCACCTTCCGCCTGCTCGACGGCGGCAATGAGAGCCCCTCGAATTCCCAGCCGTTCGATGCCGTGCTCGGCCAGCGCGAGTTGCGGGCCAGCGTCACCATCGGTGCGCTGTGGGAGACGCCCGCGCCCGACGCCGCGCAGTTCGAGCAGCTGATCGGCGGCGACATCGGCGTGGGTGCGTACGCGCTCTGGGTGCCGCCCGCCGCTGCGTTGCCGCGGGAGGAGCCGCAGCAGTCGGCGTTCCGCCTGCGCATCGCCAACGGCATGAAAGGGCTCGAGCCGGGCGAGCGGCGGGAGGTGCGGCTGCCGGCCACACTGCTGCTGGCGAAGACCGACGCCGAAGGCCAGTACGTCTCCGTCACCGGCGCGCTCTCCTCGCACTGGACCCGCATCTCGGAGGGCGTCAGTGGCGCGTTCCAGCTCGACTCCCGCGCCCTGCACCGCCTGCCGGAGGAGGAAGCCGAGCTCGAACTGCTGCTCTCGCGCGTCCGCGACCGGGCCGCGCTGCTGAACGTGGAGGAGCGGACCGAGGTCGACGTGCACGACCACTGGCTCGTCTCGCGGCTGCCCGCGGATGGGCCGGCCGGGGTGACCGTGGCCGGCTCCTCACCGGACTTCGATCCCTCCGACGGGGCGGCCCTGCGACGGCTCCTGCGCGGCCACATCCGGCGCGCCGTCGAGCAGCAGGACGCCGGCCAGTGCGACTTCTCCGTGCTGTTGCTGATCGCGTCCCCGCAGCACATTGAGGACGAGATGGCAACGACGGCCGTGCGGGGGATGAGCCCGACGACGTACGGCTCGCTCGACCTGATCGTGCTCGTGGCGGACGGTCGCGTGCGGCAGGTGCTACAACCGCGCTCGCTGCCGTGGGGAAGCTAGCGCCAGCGCGCCAGCAATCGCTCGATCGCTAGGGCTTGCGGTCGAACTCGCTCTCGTCTTGTGGCGCGATCACTACGAAGGTGCCTGCCATCTTGTCGTGCCACGTGCGGTTGTGGGCGTCCCGCAGCGCCCAGAGGTAGCCGACCAGCAGCGCCACCGTGCTCAGCAGCGAGCCGACGGTGCGCGCGAATCCGCGCTCCGCGCGCGGCACACCACCCTCGACCGTGACGATGCGCATCCGTAGCACGCGCTTCCCGGGGGACCAGCCCAGGCTGTTGAACACCCAGAAGTAGGCGACCTGGAACAGCAGCATCACGACGTAGTCGATGACCGACTGAGCGGGAGAGAGTCCGAAGATCGCGGCGACCACGGTCGAGACGATCCCGACGGCGATGTTGTCGAGGACGAAACCGGCAAGACGCCGCCAGAACGGCGCGATCTCGAAGCCCTCGGGCCCCGGCGGCGGCTGAACGGCCCTATCGGCCGCATCGGCGGCCGCGGCCGCTTCGTTCGATCCCCCCCGGGCGTCGCCATCGGGCGTCCCGGTCCAGCTCGGACCGGGGCGCCCGATGCGGTGCTCGTCGTCGCCCGGCGGTGTCGTCACCGCGTGTTCGTCACTGCAGCGTCATCACCGCGGGGCGGTGCACCGGGACGGAGGCGGCGTCACGCGTGGATCTGGATCGCACCGTCGACCACCAGCATCTCGGAGGTCACGAAGCTAGCCTCGTCTGAGGCGAGGTCGATGAGCGCACCCTGCAGGTCCTCCGGCGTGCCCAGCCGGCGCAGCGGGATGTAGCGTTCCAGCACGGCGTGCAGCTCCTCGTCGGACTGCGGGCCCGCGACGTCGTCGTAGAAGCCGATGCCGAGGGCGTTGACCGTGACACCGGCACGGCCCCACTCGAGACCGAGCGACTTGGTGAAGCCCAGCACCGCGCCCTGCGTCGCGCCGAAGAGCGAGCAGTTGGGCACGCCGCGGTCGTGCAGCACGGAAACGAGGTTCACGATCCGCCCCTCGCCCCGGTCGATCATGCGCCGCCCGACGGCCTGCGAGGCGACGAACACCGCCGTGACGTTGCGCCCGATCTCGCGGTCCCAGTCGCCCAGCGACGACTCCAGCACCGGCTTGATGTTCGCCTCGTGGCCGGCGTTCACTAGGATGTCGATCGAGCCGATCGAGTCCTCCAGCGCCGCCACCGCCGCGTCGACGGCGGCCGGGTCCGTCAGGTCAACGCGCTTCGCATCACCCTTACGACCGAGCGACCAGCACTCGTTGAGGATGGAGTTCGCCTGCGTCTCTTCATCGGCGTTGTCGGCGAGGGTGGTGACGGAGACATCCGCGCCCGCCTCGCCCAGAGCGACCGCCAGGGCGCGGCCGAGTGCGCCGGTGGCGCCGGTCACGAGCGCGTGCTTGCCGCTGAGATCGAAGTATGGAGCTGCCATCGGTCTAACCCTCCGCCACCGGCGCGATGCCGGCGGGTATCAGCCCACCCGCGATGGCGCCGCCGTCCACGAGCACGGTTTCGCCGCTCATATAGCGTGCGGACTCCGAACACAGGTAGACCGCCACCGCTCCGATGTCCTCGGCGTCGCCGACGCGGCCGATCGGCTGCTTCGGTCCCTGTTCCCGCTTCATCTCCTCATCGGCGCGGTACGGCACCCAGCCGGGAGCGATGCAGGTGCTCTGGATGTTGTCGCGGGCGTAGGTCATCGCCAGCGCCTTCGTCAGCTGAATCACACCGCCCTTGGAGATCGAGTACATGAAGTTCCCGCGCCCGCCCCGGAAGCCCCACCCGGAGGTGACATTGATGATGCGGCCGCCACCGTTCTCCATGTAGTGCTCCACGATGGCCCGCGAGCAATAGAACGCGGACGTCAGATTCGTGTCCATGCCCTCCTGCCAGTCCTCGTCGGTCAGCTCCGGCAGGGTCTTGCCGCGGCCCGCACCGCCGCCGCCGGCGTTGTTGATCAGCACGTCGATGCGGCCGTGCTCGCTGATCGCCTCGGCGACCATGGCGTTGACCTGCTCCGAATTGGTGGCGTCGCAGGTGATCACCGTGAAGCGGCGACCCTTCTCCTCGACCATCCCCTTGCTCTCCTCGAGCGGCTCGAGCCGCCGTGCCGCGCCGACGATGTCCGCGCCGCAATCGGCGAGCGCCAGCGACATCGCCCGGCCGAGCCCGCTGCCGGCGCCGGTGATCAGCGCCGTCTTCCCGCTGAGGTCGAACTGTTCGTGGATCATTCGTCTCCTCCTGCTAGGTCTTCGTCTGCTGCCGTCTGTGTCTGCTATGTCTCACCTGCACGATGGTCATGGTTCGACCGCTCACCATGAGCGGGCGACTGGCGACCCGATCACTCCCGCGGCCCCTCAGCCCAGTGCTCTTCCTGCCAGGCGCGGCGCACATCGGCGTTGCTGAAGCGGCCGTCGCGCCACTCCAGCGCGGCCTTCAGGCCCTGCTCGCGATTACGGACGCGCCAGTCGTCCATCCCGGGCGAGGTATGCATGCGAGCGTCCATCTCGGCCGCGACGCGCTGCATTGTTCGTGCGCCCATCATCTCCAGCGCCAGGTTGGCGGAACGCTTGTTCCCGGCCAGCAGGTCGGGGTGGATCATCGCCATCTTGTCGGCGAGTTCCTCGACGGTGGCCTCGAGCTGATCCGGCGGCACGGCCGACCAGACGAGGCCGATCTCCTCCGCCTTCGCGCCCGTGACCAGGTCGCCGGTCAACAGCATGTACTTCGCCCACTGCGGGCCGACGTGGTACGTCCACATGTGCGCCGGCGGTCCGCCCATCGCCCGTACCGGCGGAAAGCCGATCTGCGCGTCCTCCGCGGCGACGACGATGTCGCAGAGAAAGATCAGGTCCGTGCCGCCGGCGATGCAGTAGCCGTGCAACTGCCCGATCACCGGCTTGTGCATGTCGAAGATCGTCATGCGGTCGCGCTGCGCCGACTCCATGCGCCATGTGTCGTCGTCGAAGGCCTGGCTGCGGCGGTAGACCTCCGCGTAGTCGTCGGGCGCCGCGCCCGATTCGCCCTCCAGCCGGCGTTCCGGCGTGAGGTCGTAGCCGGCGGAGAACG